>NZ_JAAIXZ010000023.1 GCF_010894435.1 Pyxidicoccus trucidator
CGTAGTTGGTGTTGACCACGGGGTCAGCGTGCTCCGGCTGACCCTCGGTGCGCACCACCGCGCCCGGCAGGGTGCTGGTGTTGTTGCCGTTGTGCATCCGGCGGTTGAGCGCCTCGTGGATGGTCGGGATGCGCAGCTGCAGGTCGCCCGTCGTCGCGTCCACCAGGAGGATGTCGCGCACGGGGGTACCGTCCGCCTTCTCACCGGTCTGCACCAGCTTGTACATCAGGCGCAGCTCGTCGCCGTCACGCCAGTACACCAGCTCCGCGTCGGGGCTGGTCACGAAGCCCTCGAGGGTCTCACGGTCCGAGGCGGCCGTCTTCGCCGCCGCATCGGCGGAGATGGTGGCCTTCTCCACGGCCTTCAGGTCGCTGCGAACGTTGGTGTTCGCGGCGAAGACCTTGCCGTCGCGCGAGTGCAGACGGAACTCACCGCCGAACACGGGGAGGTCGTTGTGACGCACCGCGAAGCGGTAGTGCACATCGCCCTGCACGTCCTTGTACGCCTTCGTGAAGACGACGTTCGCGGGCGCCAGCTTCAGCAGCGGCGCCACCGTGGCGACCACCGGAGCCAGCTGCGCGGACTGCAGCGACTCGGCGACCGTCGCCTCGATGACGGGCAGCGTGCCCAGCTCGCCACCGATGAAGCTCGCGGCGCCGGACTTGTCCGTCTCGATGACGGTGGCACCGTTCTCCAGCTGCTGAGCTTCGGTCCCCGTCTCGGGAGCCTTCGTGTCAGCCGCCGGAGCGGCCTCGTTGCACGCACCTACGAGAAACGACAGCGCCGCGAAACCAAGCGCTCCACGTACCCTGCTTTGCATCAGTTGCCCCCTTCGAGGAGAGAAATACCTGGGCGGATACAGCTGCAATCAGAGTCTCACGTGTTTTACCTGTTGCTCAAGTACCCCTAGGATTTTCTTGTGTTACTGAACTTCCTACCTAGGTGATGGGTTGTCTAATTTTCTTGGAGAACGGAGAACACGTTCCCCGCGGGCTCCTTGAACCACGCGATGAGAGGGCCCCCGCCCCGGAAGATGCCCTTCACGGGGACGGCCGGGCCAATGACACGCATCCAACGAACCCCCGCCATGCTTCGAGGGGTGTTGGACACGCGAGCCGGCTAGGCGGCCAGGACCTGGAGCCCCCGGAGCAGCTGGCGGGCGGCATCCCGCGAGGGCAGCCCCGCCTGCTCCACCAGCACGGCCTCGGGCTCCTCCTGCTCCACGAGGCGCTCCAGCGTGTGGAGCTCGTCGTGCATCGCCTCACGCACGCGCTGGCGCTCCGCGGCCGTCAGTCGCTCCGCCGCCCAGGCCTCCACGGCCCAGGCCAGCTCGGCATGGCGCAGCTCATCCCCGGCAATCCGCCCCAGCTCCGCGCGCACCTGCGTGTCCCCCGCGTTGCGCGCCTGCCAGCCAGCCACCACCGCGCCATACGTCTCGCGGACGCAGCCCTCGCGCGCGTTCTCCAACAGCATGGCCTCCAGTGAGCGCTCGGCGAAGGGGGCGAGCTCCACCGCGGCCACGGACGCGCCGTGACGCCGGGCCAGCGCCTCCATGGCACGCGTGTGGCGGACCTCCTCGCCCGCCGCGCGCCGGGCCGCCCGGACCAGCGCGTCGGGAGCGCCGTGCGCCTTCAGCTCGTCCGCGAGCCGGAGGAAGGCGGGCACGGAGGCGGCCTCCAGCCACGCCATCTCCGCGAAGAGGGCGCCCAGCGCGCACCGCGCCTCCACCCGCCCCGCCAGCAGCCCCTCGGGATGGCGTCCGTCGGTGCGGCACCCTCCGGGCGCGATGTACCGGCAGGAGTAGGAGAGGTACTGCCCGCTCCCTCCTCCATCCGCATAGCTCCCGGGGCGCGACTCCAGCTCACAGCCCCGGAAGTCGGGCAGGTTCTGCGGCACGCACGCCTCCATGCAGTTGGCGTGCGTGGGCTCGGAGCCATCCGGGACCCACTCCGTGGTCGTCCGGGTGGCCTCCTCGGGGCCGTACGGGATGCAGCCACCGTCGTCCTCGCTTCCGCAGGCCATGTACGAAAGCGTGGGGATGGAGACCAGCAGCCCGGCGAGGGTTCTTCGGAGCCGGCGGTTGGGGGGAAGCGACGGACCTCTGCCATTGCGCATCGTGACGTCTCTCGTGGCGATGTCGGTCCGGCCCCCGTACTCTTGTAACTGGCCCTCTATAGCACGCCGGGCTAGTGCCGCGAGCCTCCCGCGATGGCGGCGACGGGCTCCGGCTCCATCAAGGGCCCTCCGTCCGACAGCGCGGCGTCCACGGTGGCCATCAGCACCTCCGGGCGGACGGGCTTCTCCAGCACGCGGTTGGGCACGTTGTCGATGAAGGCGCGCGACTCCGCCGTGTACGCCCCGCCGGAGATGAACACCACGCGCTCGGCCTGGGAGGGCGCCTGCGCGCACAGGCGGCGGTAGACGGTGGCGCCGTCCGTCTCCGGCATCTGCAAGTCACACAGGATGACGTCGAAGCGGTGGCCCGCCGCCACCAGCGCCAGCGCCTCGCTGCCCCGCGTGGTGGTGACGATGTCGTGGTACGGCTCCAGCAGCAGGCGCATGGACTGCGCCAGGCGCGGCTCGTCGTCCACCACCAGCACGCGTCCCCGGCGGGAGCGGGTGCCAGGCAGCGTCGCACAGGGCACCGGCCGCGAGGGCGTGCTCACCTGCACCGGCGCGGCCGGCAGCAGCATGCTGAAGACGGAGCCCCGGCCCGGCTCGCTGCGCACCTCCAGCTCGCCCCCGTGCGCGCGGACAATCTGCTGGCAGATGGCGAGCCCCAGGCCGGTGCCCTCGCCGGTGGGCTTGGTGGTGAAGAACGGCTCGAAGATGCGGGGCAGCACGTGCGCGGGAATGCCGGCGCCCGTGTCCACCACGTCCACGCGCGCGCGGCCGGTGACGTCCGTGCTGGTGCGCACCCGCACCTCGTTGAGCGTGGGACTGCCCTCGGAGATGGACTGCATGGCGTTCACCAGCAGGTTGAGCAGCACCTGCCCCAGCCGGGCCTCGCTGCCCAGCACGCGAGGCACGGGCCCGAACTCCTCCACCACGCGGGCCCGGTGGCGCAGCGCGTGGCTGACGATGCGCACCGCGGGCGGCACCAGCGCGTTGAGGTCCACCAACCCCCGGTCCTGGTCACTCTGGCGGCTGAACACCTGGAGGTCCCTCACGATGAGGCGGATTCGCTCCGCGCCCTCGAGCGCGCCCCGCACGCCGGTCAGCGCCTCGCGCGTGCCGGGCAGGCTGACCTCGGAGAGGTGGCGCACGGAGGACTCCAGGTTCAGCACGAGGTAGGCCAGCGGGTTGTTGATTTCATGCCCCACGCCCGCCGCGAGCGTGCCCACCGCGGCCACGCGCTCGGCGGCCACCAGCCGGGCCTGGAGCTCCTTGGTGGCGGTGATGTCGCGGTGGGTGGCCACGAAGTGGGTGATGTCCTCTCCGGTGGCGCGCACCGGCGACAGCAGCACCTCGCTCCACAGCAGGCTTCCATCCTTGCGCGTCAGCGGCACCTCCGTGCACAGCGGCTCGCCCGCGAGCAGCGCCGCCCTCACCCGCCGGGTCAGCTCCGGGTCCTGCGTCCCGTAGAGGTCGCATGGGTCCCTGCCCACCAGGTCCTCCAGGCGCTGGCCCACCAGCGTGCCCAGGGCCTCGTTGGCGAACACCGTGCGCAGCGAGCCCGGGGCCAGCACCTCGGCGATGAGGACGCCTTCATGGACGCCGCGCACGGTGGTGCCCAGCAGTTGGAGCTTCTCCACCGCGCGGCGGCGCTCGTCGCTCGCCGCCGCCAGCAGCAGGCCGGTGACGGAGGTGACGGCGACGAAGAGCTGCAGCACCAGCAGGTCCTCCGTCCGCTGGCCGCTGGAGAAGGGCCCCTGCCCATACGCCGTCCCCGCGACGGCGGCGGCGGCGATGGCCAGCGTGGCGGCCGACGCGCCCCCCGCGCCGAAGCGCAGCGCCGCCCAGGCGGACATGGGGAACAGGAGGAAGGTCGCCGCATGCCGCGCGCTGGCCGCCGCGCCGGGGAGGAAGAACACCGTCGCGCCCAGCACCGTGGTGAGGCCCGCCAGCAGGACCGCCTCGTCCCACCGCCGGGGCCACTTCGGCCGCCTCAGCGCCAGGAGCGGCGGCGTCACCACCAGCACACCCATCAGGTCGCCCACCCACCACACCCAGACGGCGTGGCCCAGCTCGTGCCACGGCAGCACGCCCCCGAGCACCAGCGCCAGCGGCCCCACGGAGGAGCTGAGGCCGGTGCACAGGACGCCCGCCCCCGCGCACAGCACCACGACGTCCCGGATGCGCCCCAGGCCACTGTCGAAGCCCGCCCGCCGCAGCAGCAGCGCCCCACCCACGCCCGCGAGCGTGTTGCCCACCGCGACGCCGAGGCCCACCGGGGCCGGCACACCCGTGAGCCACGTGACGAAGAAGGCCCCCAGCAGCACGCCGGGCCAGCGCGACGGCCCCAGCCACACCAGCGCCGCCAGCGCCACGCCGCTGGGAGGCCACACGGGGCTGACATTCCCCCCCACGGTGGCCAGGGAGAGGCCCAGCCGGCCGGCCGCGAAATACACGACGGCCAGGGCCAGCACCTCGATGAGAGGCCTGACGTGGAACGTGCGCGCATTGGCTCGGAGCAGCCCGAAAATCACCCATCCCCCCAGGTCCCGCCTGACGACTGGCGGGTACCTACGGACGCCATGCTAACCGGGTCCGCCCGGCCATTGCACCTGCCCACGGGAGAGCAGGCAGGCAAGCGTCCAGGAACCGATAGCCCGGGCCATGCAATGGGCCGGGGCCGGGTGCGTAGGGAATGACAAGGAGGTTGAACCCAAACGATGTCGCGTCCCGGAATCGCAGCCCTGCTGTCCTTCCTGCTCCCCGGCTTGGGTCAGATCTACAACGGGGACATTCTCCGCGGGGTCTTCTGGCTCATCATCACCCCGGGTGCGTGGATCGGCACCGGTGGGTGCCTCGGCTGGGTGTGCCACATCATCGCCGCCGCCACGGCCTACAGCCGGGCCGAGGACAAGGATAAATACCGCGTCACAGTCGTGTAGCAGCGCGGGCCGGGTTTCCAGAAGGTCGCCGGCCTGTGCCGGCGTCCAGGGGGGCGCCGGCCCGCGTCGTCCCTTTTGCCGCCGCTCGCGGCCAGTCGTTCTCTTGGCTCTGGGATTCACGGGCTGTAGGGTTTCGCCCATGACCCAGCCCACTACGCAGAAGAGCGAGAAGCAGCCCGAGGTCGACTGGTATCTGGAGTCCCTCGTCCACATCGTCACGGCGTCGAAGTCCGCGATGGGCGTGACGCTGTCGGTGGGAGGCACGGTCGTCACCGGCCAGCTCATCAGCGGCAAGGAGTACCTTGAGCTGTCCGCCGGCCAGGTATCCGACGTGTTCAAGCGCCTGGGGGTGTCCGAGGAGGGAGCCAAGGCCATCAAGGAGAGCTTCTCCAAGCCGGCCCAGCAGCTGTACCGCGAGGAGACGGACGCGCAGCCCGCCGGCTATGGCTACATCCACCTGAAGAACGCGCGCATCGTCTCCGGGACGTCCTCCCACGCGCTGGGGGGCTCGCTCTGGCGCAGCCGCCTGTCGGCGGTGGATGGCTTCTCGCTGGGAGAGCTGACGCAGGCTCCCTGACGCACGCGAGCACGCCTGGAAACGACAGGGCCCGGAGCCGGTGGGAAACTCCCACGGCGCCGGGCCCTTTCACTTCACCGCACGGAAGGCGCTACTGGAAGAACGTCTCCGGGAAGGCGTCCGTCGGCTCGGTGTCGACGAAGTTCCGGTTCTCCACCTCCACGGGCGTGCCCGCGGCCGTCGTCTGGTTCTCGATGAGGTCCTTCACGAAGCCGGTGAACTCCGTGCCCGCGTCGGTGCCCGCATCAGGAGCCACGCCCGCGTCGGGGATGGGAGTCGGGAAGGGGCCGGCGCCCGGCTTGTCATCCAGGTCGTCGCTGCATCCGGAGTAGGCCAGGGCGGACCCCAGGGCCAGGATGCAGGCCATCGCTCTGAACTTGCCCATGGCTTCAGGTCCCGTCGCCGTTGGCGCCCGGGTTGGGCGTCCGCAGGTAGGGGAAGGCCGCGTCGAACTGCGACGCGTCCTGGAGCACGGCGTCGTGGAACGGAATGTTGCGCGACGGCGCCTGCGTGTCGTTGGCCAGCAGGTAGCCCATGGACACGCGCAGGGCGATGTCCACCACGTCGTCACCGGGACGGCGGCCGTTGGGGAAGCCCGCCGGGTCACACCCCGTATTGCCCAGGGTGAGCACGCCGTTGACGAAGCAGGCGGCGGCGCCCAGGTTGTTCTGCTGGGCCGAGGCGGTGGCCGGCAGGTCCGTGTTGAGGCGCTGCATCTCCGCCGTGGAGCCGTTGGCGTTGACGTTCGGCACGCCGGTGAGGAAGGCCGCCACCAGGTCCGCGCGGGGGAACACGGTGGGGGCCCGCACTCCGGCCTCGGTGAAGAGCGCCTGGAGCAGCGCGGGCAGCGTGGGGTGCGTGACGTAGTCGGCGAACTGACCGTCGTCCTTGGGCTCGCTGGCGTTGAAGAGGTTCTTGTCCTTGAGGCCGATGACGACCTCGTTGACCAGCGGCATGCCCAGGCGGCTCACCTGCGTCCACGCGCCGCCCTCGCGGGCCGGGCGGGTGAAGGTGGCCTTCGGGTTGAGGGCGCGCGCCTGGCGCACGCTCGCCGAGGTCCACCCGCCGATGACGGGCTGGGTGCCCGCCTTCAGGCAGGAGATGGGGACCTCCAGCGCCAGCGTGGTGATGTTCTTCCTCGCCAGCGGGTTGGGCACCGCGTTGCGGTTGGCGTCGTTGGCGATGACGGAGGCCGGCGCGTTCACCAGGTCGAAGATGGGACCGAGGTTGACGGCGAAGGACTCCTTGCGCTGCCCCACGAACACCTTCGCCTGGCCGGTGCAGCCGGGGATGTTCACGGAGTAGATGTGCTGGCTGGCGTAGGCCCCGTAGGCCGCGGCGTCCCCGAACGTCTTCGTGCCGATGTAGTCCGTCGGCTTGAGGAAGGACGTGGCGCCGCCGGTGGCGTTCGTCACGTCCGCGGCGGTGCCCGTGCGGCGGTTGCCCCGGACGACCTTCAGGCTGAAGGACTCCTCGACGTTGAGCTGGCTGCGGTCCGCCGCGGTGATGGGCCCCACCTGCACGAGCGGCACCGCCACGTTCTTCAGCTGGTCCCCGGTACCGATGGGCAGGGTGGCGCCGTTGCCGCTACCGGACAGGGTGTTGTTGAAGCGGAACTGGAAGGTGATGTCCTCGACGGCATCACCCGAGTTGTCGATGTGGATTTCGTACAGCGCATCCGGGTCCAGCATGAAGTAGTTGGGCCCGCCGTACGCGTCCTGCAGGGGCAGGTAGTTGGCAATCAGGGTGACGTAGTCCTGACGGCCCGTCTCGTAGCTGCGGAACATGTAGAAGTCGGTGCCGTCCACCTTGGGCATCTCGGTGATGAACGGCGCTTCCCGGTGACTGGATGCCAGGGCGCCAGGGGCACCCAGGGCGGTCGCGACGGTCAATGCCGCCGCGAGCTGTTTCGCTCTCATTCGCTTCTCCTGTTGTGGTGTGGGGTTGAAACAGGGACTGCACCGGGGCACGCAGCCGAGACCGATTGCACCTCCGGTCCTGGCTTTACGGACGCACCGCTTGCGCGGATGCGCGCGCAATCGCGCCACTGTCCCGGCGCGCGGGCTTCGCGTCAGGTGATGAACACCGTCACGCCGAACGCGCGCTCGGCGAGCCAGGCGCAGGCCACCACGGCGATGGCGACCGAGCCGCCGACGAACACCGCGCGCCGGTAGAGCACCGAGCCTCGAAGGACGAAGGCCAGCGGAAGGAAGCCGGCCACGCAGGCCAGCTGCCCCAGCTCCACGCCCACGTTGAAGCCGAGCAACGTGACGGCGAGGCTACCCGCGGGAAGCCCCAGGTCCGCGAGCGTGGACGCGAAGCCGAAGCCGTGCAGCAGGCCCAGCGCGAGCGCCGCCACCCAGCGCGTGCCCCGCACCACGGGGAAGACGTTGTTGAGCGCGGCGGCGATGACGCTCACGGCGATGGCGGACTCGACGAAGCGCGAGGGCAGCGACACGAGGCCCAGCACGGCGGCGCTCAGCGTGAGCGAGTGGGCCACGGTGAAGGCGGACACCACCTTCACCACGTCCCGCAGCGCCGGGCCGAAGCGCGCCACGGGCACCCAGCGGCCATCCGCCTCCCGGCGCAGCACCGACGGCAGCAGCAGGGCGAAGAGGAAGAGCAGGTGGTCCAGTCCCTCGAAGATGTGCACCACGCCCTGCACCACCATCTCCCCGAAGCGGCGCCAGGGCGACAGCCCGTCCAGCGCCACCCGCGCGACATGGCTCGAAGCGGAGAGGACCAGCGTCTCGCTGCCGCCCGCCCCGCCCACCTGGACGATGCCGCGGTGCTGCGAGTCCCGGTCGAACAGGAGCGAGTAGTCCACGTCCAGCACCCCCGGCGTCGCCGGGCAGCGCGCGCTGAAGTCCAGCACCGCGTAGGCCCCGTCCGAGTGCCGCACCACGCGCGGGGCCCCGCCCGGCTCCAGCGAGCAGGGGGCGCCGTCCGCGCCCAGCGCCAGGCGCCCGAGCACATAGCCGGTGACGTCCGCCTGGCGCGCGCGCAGCTCGCCCCAGGTGATGGTGCCGTCCCCTTCCGCGTCCAGCGCGAGGACTTCGTCCAAGTCCCTCAGCGCCACGTCCCACCGGCCGGAGACGCCGCTGCCGTCGCGCATCAGGTGCAGGTAGCTGTCGCTCGGCTTGTGCGCGAGCGCGGACAGGGGAGCGAGCAACAGCAACAGCGAGACAAGGCGGCTCAAGGCAGGCTCCTGCGCACGCGCGAGGCGAGCTCCAGCACGACGGGGTCCTCGGCGCCGCGGGCCTGGAGGAACTCCAGGGCGGGTGCCGCGGCCTCCGGTTGGCCCGCGGCGAGCGCGGCCTCCAGCAGCAGGCGCACGTCCCACGGCTCGCGCTGCGCCTCCCACGAGGCCCGCGCCAGCGCGAGGGCCTTGTCCGGCGCCTTCTCCACATGGAGCGCGAACCGGGCCTCCTCGCGCGCGTGCAGGCCGTCTCCGCGCAGGCGGCTGGCCGCGTAGCGCTCGGCCAGCTCGGCGGCGAGCGGGGCGGCCTCGGGCGAACCGAGCGCCGTCTCCGCGAGCACGAGGCGCAGGAGCTGGTTGTCGTCCCCGGTGTGGCCGCGCACGAGCGTCGCCGCCTCGCGCGGGCGCCCCAAATCCAACAGCAGGTCCGCGTAGGCGGCGCGCGTATAGGCGTCCTTCGCGTCCATCGCGAGCGTGCGGACGAAGAGCTTCTCCGCGCGCGCCGTGTCACCCGCGCGCGCGGCGGCCTCGGCCAGCGTGGAGAGCGCCCAGGCCTCCGCCTCCGGCCCCGGACTCCCCCGGGCCAGCGCGTCCGCGAGCAGCGCGTAGGCCCTGCGCGAGCGGCCGGCGAGGCTCTCCACCTGGGCCTCGCACACGGTGGCCGTCAGCGGCCCGGCCAGGGCGGCCAGCGGCGCGCAGCTCCGGGACGCCTCGGCGTGCTCGCCGCGCACGCCCAGCACGACGGCGCGCGTCAGCCACGCCTGCGCGTCGCCCGGGTCCTCGCGCACGACCGCGTCGAGGTCCGCCAGGGCGGCGGAGAACTCGTGCCGGCCCTGGAGGATGGTGGCGCGCAGCAGCCGCACTCCGGGCGGCGGGGTGGGCGCGTCCCACCACGGCGCGAGCGCCGCCTGGGCCCGGCCGAGGTAGCGCGGGTCTCCCAGCGCGCGACTCTCCTCGATGTCCAGCCGTGCCAGGCGCAGCGCCAGGTCGAGCTGTCCGGGCTGGTCCGCCAGGGCGCGCCGCAGCGAGGCCCGCTCCCGGGCGCGCGCATCGCCCGCGGTGGCCGGCACGCGCTCCAGCACCACCGCGTCCGAGGTGGGGGTGAAGGGCACACGCTCCCCTGCGGGAGGGCTGCTGTCACACCGGAGCGCCAGCAGCGCGGCCCCGGCGACGGCGAGGCGGAAGGCGACGCGGGGGCGAAAAATCGGGGCTCGCATGTCTTGCCCCAGTACGCCGCCCGCACGGGAACGGATTCACGGCAGGTGTCACGGAGCCTTGCCCGGCACAGCTACGCCTCAGCGGGTGATGGCTTCCGAACAGTCCCGCACCCGCGTGCAGAGCGCTTCAGACGCGACGCGACGCCGCGAGTGCGGGAGCACGGCCCGCGTCCCGCACGCCCGGAGCAGGAGACCGGACAGGCGGGGAGATCCACCCGACCACCGACCGCGCAATACCTCGTGGCCCGGCAGTGACCCGGCAGAACCCGAGGGAGCCTTCCACAGCTGAACCGAGCAAGACGTTCCATGCACGACGGACCTTCACCGCTGTGCAGTGCATCCAGGCGGCCCAGGTGCTCCCGGCGAGACAGCCGGGCGGCCCTGGGCCGTGGTGTTGAAGCAGGTCCTTCCATGGTCGCGGCATTTTCCACCGCGTATTTGACGCGCTGCCAGAGGAGTCCTTCTTGCACATGACCGCACCGTCACTTCAGGAGCGCACGGTCCGGCTTCACGCATCTCAGTTGCAGGGTATCCGGCGGAGGGTGGATGGGCTGTTCGCGGGGTTGATGGCGGGCCAGTGGGTGTGCGGAGTGCTGGTGGCGCTGGCCTTCTCGCCCCTGGCCTGGGAGGGGAAGCGCACGGCGCTGTCGCACGTGCAGACGGCCGTGTTGCTCGGCGCGGCCCTCTGCGTCCTGCCCCTGGTGCTGGCGCGCTGCTGGCCGGGCACCCTGCCCGCGCGGCAGGTGATGGGCGTGGCGCAGCTGCTCTGGTCGGCGCTGTTCATCCACCTGACGGGCGGGCGCATCGAGACGCACTTCCACATCTTCGCGTCGCTGGCGCTGCTCGCCTTCTACCGGGACGCGTGGGTGCTGCTGTCCGCGAGCGCCACCACCATCCTGGACCACTTCGCGCGGGGCCTGCTGTGGCCGGAGTCCGTCTACGGCACGGCGGACCCGGCCTGGTGGCGCTTCCTGGAGCACGCCTTCTGGGTGGCCATCACCAACGTCGTGCTCCTCGCGGCGTGCCGCGTCTTCCAGCGCGAGTCCCTGGAGTCCGCCGAGCGCCGCGCGGAGGTGGAGCTGGCGCACGAGCAGAAACTCCACACGCAGCAGCAGGCGCTGGTGCGCGCCGAGCAGGAGCTGCGCGACTTCCAGCAGCAGTACTCCCGCATCGAGAAGCTGGCCAGCATGGGGCAGCTGGCCGCCAGCATCAGCCATGAGCTGCGCAACCCGCTGGCCGCCGCGCGCACGGCGCTGTCCTGCGTCCTGCTGCGGGTGGCGAACCTGCAGGACGCGCTGACGGACTCGCGCATCCTCCACTTCCTGGACGTCACCGAGCGCGAGCTGGCGGTGTGCGCCCGCATCATCTCCGACGTGCTGGACTTCGCGCGCGAGCGACCGCCCCAGCTCACTCCCTGCGCGCTGCGCCCCCTGGTGGACGAGGTGCTCGGGGTGGTGCCCACGCGTGCGGGGGTGCGACTCCTCAACGGTGTGCCGGAGTCGCTCCCGGTGCCACGGCTGGACCGCGAGCTGTTCCGCATGGTGCTGGTGAACCTGGTGCAGAACGCCGTGGAGGCGGTGCCCCCGGGGAGCGGCGGCACCGTGCGCGTCCACGCCGAGGGAGGCGAGGCGGCGCCCTGGCGCCTCCGCGTGGTGGACGACGGGCCGGGGATTCCCGCCGAGGTGCTGCCGAAAATCTTCGAGCCGCTCTTCACCACCAAGACGCAGGGCACGGGCCTGGGGCTCGCCATCGTCTCCGCGCTGGTGCACAAGCATGGCGGCACGCTCTCCGTGCGGAGCGAGGTGGGCCAGGGGACGGAGTTCCTCATCGAGCTGCCCTCCGAGGCGCTCGCACGGACCGCGTGACGTCAGGCGCCCGGGGGCCTCGGAGTCGTGCGGCGCCTGCAGGGCATCTCCTGCGTCACGCGCCAGGTGGCGCCACCGTCCTTGGACAGGAGGCCACGCCAGACGAAGGTGTCCTCGGTGATGGTGGTGAACATCCAGCGCAAGAGGTGACCGTCCGGGTCCGTCCCCTCGATGTGGATTTCGTCGCCCACAGGTCTACCCTTCAGGACGGAGAGGAACCCGGTGGTGGCACCCAGCCAGATGACCCGCCAGTGGTCCGCCTTCGCGTCGTAGTGGCGCAGCGTCGTACCGATGCGCCGCTCGCCCACCGCCGCGCTCAGGCCAGCCTCGGCGTTGGGATAGATGAGCACGTCCTGGATGACGCGGCCGTCGAGGGCCCAGGAGAAGGACCACTCTCCGGGCTGGCGGAACACTTCCGTGCCGTCCTCGCCGTAGAACACCACCTCCGCGTTCCAGGCGCCGACGAAGCGGCCGAACAGGTTCAGCTTCTCCGCGAGCGCAGGCATGGGCCCCTCGGCACGCAGCAACTCCAGCGCCCGCTCGGAGAGCGGCGACTCGTGATGCAACATGATGACTTCCTCCATGCGAATGGACAGACACGGGCTCCACGCGGCGGCGGGCCCGGGGCCTGTCGCTTCGCGTACCGCGTGCTGGGTCACTTTGTCAGCGCTTCGTGAAGGCGACGCGCTCCCAGCCGGGCGGGTAGTTCAGGACGAGCCCCAGCTCATCCGTCTCCACCTCGGCCACGAAGCTGCCGCCCCGGCTCTCGTACCTGTAGCGGGTGGACGTCAGCCGCGTGTACCGCTGGGGCAGCGGCTCCAGCGAGAGGTCCGGCATGCGGACCCACACGGCCGTCACATCGCTCCCCTGCCCCACCTCCAGTGACAGCCGGCGGATGGGCAGCGTGTTGGTGGAGGGCGTGAAGCTCAGGTCGACGTCGGAGCACCCACGGAACTGGGGCAACTCATCCCCGCCCCGCCACCAGCGCCGCTGCGCGTCCACGCGGAGGGTGAGCGACTGCTCCACGTCCCCGCGCTTCAGCAAGATGCGGGCCTCGTGCGTCAGCCACTGCCTGTCACACAAGACGGTGTAGTCCACCGCGTACGGCAGGCCGCCCTCCGCGAGCACCACCGAGCCGGCCAGCATCCATCCGTCCGTGGACTCGCGGAGCTCGAAGTACTCGCTCCCCGGTGAATCCCTCCGATTCCAGACGAGCGCGCGGAGACACCGCGACGTGGGGGCCGTGCCAGAAGTCACTTCGGTCCGCTGGGAGGTCATGAGCAGGGTCCCCGCGAGGGAGAGGAAGGTCCGTCGGTACATCGCCGCGGTGAAGACGCACGGTAGTGAGGGCGGACGCGGCCGTCTTACAAATCCTTGCTCCCGACGTTCCGGAGCACACGCTCGCAGCCCTTGTCGGACCCGCCGGGCCGCGACATCTTTGGGCGATGCCGCGCCTTCACGCCTCGCCCCTGCTCCGGGAACCGGACCTCCAGCTCTCGCGAGTGACCTGCGACGGCCACGACGGCCCGCGCCTCCAGGAGGAGTGCTCGGACGGCGAGGGACTCGTGCTCGCGCTGCATGGCCGCTTCCAGTTCCGCGACGCGACGACGCGCGCGGTGGTGGGCCCGGGCGTCGGCCTGCGGACACGCGCGCACCAGCCCTGCGAAATCAGCCACCCCCACGGAGGTGGAGACGCCTGCCTCTCCGTGCGCGGCCCCTGGGTGTTCCGGTGGATGGACCCGGACACGAGGACCTTCCCGGTCAGCGCGGAGGCCTACGTGAGACTCCAGGCCGTGCTGGCCCGGGTGGCCCGCCAGGAGCCGGTGGAGCGCCTCCAGGTGGAGGAGGCCCTCTGCGCGGTGGTGTCCCCGCCCACGAGGCCGGAGCGCGGAGACGCGCCTAACACGCGCGAGCAAACCATCGCCGGGACGATTGCCCACTCGGTGGCGCTCCGCTTCGACGAGCGCCTCTCCCTGGAGGCGCTGGCGCGGGGCGCGGGCGTGTCCGTCTTCCATGCGTGCCGGGTGTTTCGCCGGGTGATGGGGACGGGCGTCCACCAGCACCAGCAGGAGGTCCGCCTGCGGCACGCACTCGCCCTGCTGCTGGACACGCGGCTGCCGCTGGCCGAGGTGGCGCTGGAGGCCGGCTTCGCCAACCAGGGCCACCTGGGCAACGCCTTCATGCGCCGCTACGGACGCACTCCGGGAGCCACCCGGAAGGGCCTGCCGCCCCTGAGCCCCTGACCGCTACAGGCCATGCATCCACAAGAGCCCGAACCGACATGACGAGCAGTCCCGCCCTCAAGTGAGGCGCGCGTCGCGCAGCGCCGCCAGCAGCTCGTCCGCGGTGGTGGCCACCGCGCGCGCGCCGTGGGCCTGGAGCTCATGACTCCGGAAGCCCCAGGTGACGCCCACGCCGTACATGCCCGCCGCGCGCGCCGTGTCCATGTCGACGGCGGTGTCTCCCACGAAGCCACACGCACCGGGCGTCACGCCCAGCTCCGCCGCCAGGGCCAGCGCCGCCGTGGGGTCCGGCTTGCGCGGCACGCCCGGCCGCTCGCCATACACGGCGACGAAGGGCACGCCCGGCAGCAGCTTCGCGACCAGCCGCTTCACGAAGCCGTCCGACTTGTTGCTCAGCACCGCCATCCGCACACCCGACTCCGCCAGCGCCGCCAGCACCCCCGTGACACCGGGGTACGGCGCCGTCCGGTCGAAGAGGTGCGCGTCGTAGTGCGCGCGGTAGGCGGCCAGCACCGGCTCGTGCAGGTCCTCGCGCCCGGCCGGCACGGCCCGGTGCACCAGCTCCTTCACGCCCTCACCGACGAAGCGCAGGTAGTCCGCCTCCGGGTGCGTGGGCACGCCGTGCTGCGCCAGCGCGTGGTTCATCGCGTCCGCGATGTCGCCCAGCGAGTCCACCAGCGTCCCATCGAGGTCGAAGACAACGGCACGAAGCTGCATGGGATGAGGTCTCCAGAAAAAACGAAAACGCCCCGGCCGGTGGGCCAGGGCGTTCGGGGCTTCGGGCCCGCTTCAGTTGCCGGCTACGGCGTCACCTGGGCCGTGGGGCCCGCGGGCGCGTCGCCAGCGACGGTCATCACCGCGAAGTTGATGTTGTTGTAGCCGGCCGTGGCGCAGCTGAACATCACCCGCTTGATGATGGAGTACTCGACGTCCTTGTGGCCCTGGATGTTGATGTCACCCTTGAAGCCACCCGCGTCGTCCTTCGCCATGGCGTGGAGGTCCTCGTACTGCTTCTTCATGTCCCGCAGCTTCTCCTCCAGCGCGGGAATGTTGAGGTACTCGTCCTTGGAGAAGTCTTCGACACGGCCGACGATGGTGCCCGACACGCTGATCTGGTCGTTGGACACCATGACGACAGGGTGCATCTCCACTTCCTTGACGTTGATCGCCTCGGGAAGCTCGATGTCCTTGGTCATCATCAGCACCTCGCCCGTCGCGGAGAAGTTCGCGATGAGGAAGAGCACGATGATGACGAACATGTCGACGAGCGGGGTGATGAGGAGGTCGGCGTAGCCGCTCTTCTTGCCGTGTGCGCCGTGTCCGAACACCTTGGAGTGCTGGAGGCGCTTGCCGTACCGCTTGCCTGGGACCTGGATGGCCATGACGTGTGTTTAGCTCCGTGTACGGCTAGCCCATCGCCGCGGACACCGACACCTGGGGCAACCCGGAGCCGATGCACTCGTCGATGATACGGACCAGGTCCTCGTACCGGACCTTGTCCTCGGGCTGCAGGGTGATGGCGGTCTGGTCCGGCAGCTGCGCCTTCAGTTCCTTGAAGCGCGCCACCAGCTTGGTCAGGTCCGTCTTGCCCTTGGCATCCTTGGTGAGGGGAATCGGGTCGAAGGCGCTCTGGTCCGCCGTCAGCCGCAGCTCGGTGGGAGTAATCAGCAGGTTGAGCTGGACCGTCTTGAGCTGCTCTTCCTTCTGTTGCTCCTCCTCCGTGGAGGGGCCTCCCGCCTGGGAGACCTGGAGCCGGCCAATCTGGGTCCAGACCGCCGTCATGATGAGAAAGCTGATGGTCACTGCCATCAGGTCGATAAACGCGGTCAGGTTGATGGCGACGTCGAGCGACTTCTTGCCCTTGCCACCTTGACCTGTGTCCATTCCGCCGGCCATGGCACTCTCCTCCTGGGGCCGGGCTCAATGAAGAGCCGGTGAGATTCAGTGGGCGCGCCGTGCGTCCCCTCGCGGGGACAGGACAGCGCGCCCGGGCTCCGGGTTCCCGACCGACTACTCCTCGTCGCGGGGCGCGGGGACGTTCATGTTCTTGAACTTGTCCTTGTTCGCCACGATGAGGTTGAGGACGGAGACGCTGGTCTCGTTGATGTCGTTGATGAGCGACTGGGTGCGGCCCATCAGCACGGAGAAGGCCACCAGCGCGGGGATTGCGGTCACCAGCCCGAAGCCCGTGCAGTTCATGGCTTCAGAAATACCGTTGGCGAGAATGGTCGCCTTGTCGGCCGGGTTCACGTTGGCCACGGCCTCGAAGCAGGAGATGAGACCGGACACCGTGCCGAGCAGACCGGCGAGCATCGCCGCGTTGCCGAGCATGGCGAGGTAGCCGGTGCGGGCCTCCAGGCGGGGCGTCTCGCGCAGGCTCGCCTCGTCCAGGGCGGCCTGGACCTCGTCGTTGCCCTTCGGCACGTTCATCAGGCCGGCCTTGATGACGCTGGTGAGCGGGGTGACCTTCTGGCCGGCCACGTAGTTGATGGCCTTGTCCAGGTCACCGGCGTAGATGTGCTTCTTCAGCCCACGCAGGAAGGCTTCCTTGTTGATGGAGGCCTTGCCGAACAGGACGATGCCGCGCTCGACCATGATGGCGAGTGCGATGACGAGGCACACGGCGATGGGGTACATGCCCCACTGACCGGCCTCCCAGCGCTTCGCCAGCTCCTCGAAGAGGCCACGCTCGGGGCCGCCGGTGTTCGCAAGTACGGTCAGATTCGTCAGATACCCCAGGTTCATCGCTTGATGCCTCCACTAGGCGGCTGGGCCCGCTGAGGCGGGCCTTACATGCCTGCCGCCCCCCCGGGCGGATGATCCACCCTCATGGGCGGCAGGAATGCTCGTTGAAAACGGTGTGCCGACTTTAGGAATGCAAGGCAGGGGTGTCAAGGCACGCCCAGGCGACGTTAAGTGCTGAAATCTCACAGGAATTTTGCGCCGGACCACCCCTTGCCAGGTGGTTACCCCAGCAACAAGGCGAGCATTTCCGGGGGGATTCCCAAAGGGCATTCAATGTGACACGGCGCCCGCTTCCGGGGCCCTGGAACGCGTGCTAATGCGCCGCCATGGCGAGGAAGCGCATTGGCGAGCTGCTGCTGGAACAGCGGGCGATCAGCGTCGCGCAGCTCGAAGTGGGGCTCCAGGCACACCGGAAGTCGGGGCAGCGGCTGGGGGCCACGCTCATCGCGCAAGGCGCGATTACGGAGGCCACGCTGGCGGGCGCGCTGAGCCAGGCGCTGGGCATGCCCCAGGTGGACCTGGCGGCGATCACCCCGGAGTGGGCGGCGGTGCACCTGCTGCGCGCGCGCTTCTGTGAGCAGCACGATTTGTTCCCCATCGCACTGGAGAGCGTGGGCGGACGGCGCCAGCTCGTGGTGGCGATGAGTGATCCGCTCAACGTGACGGCGGTGGAGGAAATCGAGTTCACCACCGGCCTCAAGGTGAGCCCGCGCGTGGCGGCGCTGTCGGCGGTGCGGAGCGCGATTCTGCGCTACTACCACAAGGTGCCGGTGGCGGTGGCGAACGGGGCGGGAGCGGCGGCCCCGGCTCCGTCGGCCCGGCCCTCCGTGGCGGCAAGGCCCCCGGCCGCACCCGCGAGGCCGGCGGCCCCGGTGGCGAAGGCCGCGCCCCCTCCGGAGGAGGAGGATGAGGTCATCGTCGGGGAGGAGCTGCCGCCGGGGGAGACGACCCAGCGCACGTCCCTGGCGGAGTTGATCCGCGAGCGGGAGGAGCAGCGGAAGCAGCGGCGCGGGCAGGCGGCCGCCGCGAAGCCGAAGCCCGCGGCGAGCGGTGGCGGCATGCTGGACGACCTGGACTACCTCTTCGGGCAGGCCCGCGAGGACCCGGACCGCATCGAGGAGCTGGAGCGGAAGTTCTGGGCGCTGATGCGGATCATGGCGCGCAAGGGATTGCTGTCGAAGGAGGAGTTCACCCGCGAGCTGGACGACGAGGGCGAGCGCTGACAGGCCGGGGGTGTCCATGTCCGAAAACCGCGAGAGCGCTTCCACGGGACGTGAGAAGTGTCCGCGCATGGACCTGCTCGACCGCGACGCCTGCTACCGCGTCCTCCAGACCCGCGATGCCCGGTTCGACGGACGGCTGTTCGTCGGGGTGACGTCGACGGGCATCTACTGCCGGCCGGTCTGCCCGGCGCGGACGCCGTACCTCCAGAATTGCCGCTTCCATGCCTCGGCGGCCGCCGCGCAGGAGGCGGGCTTCCGCCCCTGCCTGCGCTGCCGTCCGGAGACGGCGCCAGACCTGGCGTCCTGGCGTGGCACGTCCAACACCGTGTCCCGGGCCCTGGCCATCATCGCGGAGGGAGGGCTCGACGGGGACGAGGCGGGCGTGGACGCGTTGGCCGAGCGGCTGGGCGTGGGCGGGCGCCAGCTTCGCCGGCTGTTCAAGCAGCACCTCGGGGCCTCGCCGGTGGCCGTGGCGCAGACGCGGCGGGTGCTGTTCGCCAAGCAGCTCATCCAGGAGACGCGGATGCCCATGGCGGAGGTGGCGCTCGCCGCCGGCTTCGGCAGCATCCGGCGCTTCAACGAGACGTTCCAGGGCCTGTATCAACGCCCGCCGAGCGCGCTGCGCCGCAAGGCCCAGACGGAGCTGCCGGCGGGCTCCGTCGCGGAGGCGGGGGTGACGCTCCGGCTCCGCTACCGTCCGCCCTATGACTGGCCGGCGATGCTCGCGTACCTGGAGGCGCGCGCCATCGACGGCGTCGAGCAGGTGGTGGGCGGGCTGTATCGGCGGACCGTGTCGCAGGACGGGCGGCTGGGGACGGTCGAGGTCCGACACGAGCCGGCGCGTGACAGCCTGGCCGTCACGGTCCGCGTCCCCAGCGTGCAGTCGCTCCCGGCCATCCTCGCCCGCGTGCGGCGGGTGTTCGACGTGGGCGCGGACATCGAGACCATTGGCGCGCACCTCGCGAGGGACCCGTTCCTGGCGCCCCTGCTGGCGCTGCGCCCGGGCCTGCGCGCTCCGGGCGGCTGGGACGGCTTCGAGCTCGCGGTGCGCGCCATCCTCGGGCAGCAAGTCACGGTGGTCGCCGCGCGGCAGCTCGCCGGACGGCTGGTGGCGCTCTGTGGTGAGACGCTGCCGGAGACGGCCAGCCTCCATGCGGGGCTGTCCCGCACGTTCCCCTCCCCCGCGCGCGTGGCGGCGACCGACCTTGGCGCGCTGGGCATGCCCGCGGCGCGGCGGGCGGCGCTCAAGGCGATGGCGGAGGCGGCGCTCGCGGACGCGCAGTTGTTCCATCCCTTCGGAACGGTGGAGGAGGCCATTGCACGACTGCGCTCCATTCGCGGGGTGGGCGAGTGGACGGCGCAGTACATCGCGCTGCGCGCGCTGCGGGAGACGGACGCGTTTCCGGCCAGCGACATCGGCCTGCTCCGGGGCGCGGCCAATGATGCGGGCGAGCGGCCGACCCCCGAGGACCTGCTGCAACGCGCGGAGCCCTGGCGGCCGTGGCGGGCATATGCCGCGCAGCACCTGTGGGCCGCCGATGCGGTGGCGAGCCAGCGTGCCCGGGAGGCCCGTCATGGCTGAGCCCCTGCGCCTGCTCATCGATAGGACGGACACGCCCATCGGCGAGCTGGTCATCGTCGCGGACCGTGAGGGACGGCTGCGCGCCATCGACTGGACCGACTACGAGGCGCGCCTGCTCCGGCTGCTGCGCCTGCACTACGGGGAGCACGGCTTCGTGCTCGAACCGGAGCGGAACCCCGGCGGCCTCACGCAGGTGATGCGCGCCTGGTTCACGGGAGACCTCGGCGTCATCGCCAGCCTGCCGGTGGAGACGGGCGGAACGCCCTTCCAGCGAACCGTGTGGGCGGCCCTGCGCGAAATCCCCTGCGGAACCACGGTGTCCTACTCCGAGCTCGCGCGCCGCATCGGCCGGCCCGCCGCCGTGCGCGCGGTGGGGATGGCGAATGGCGCGAACCCGGTGGGCATCGTCGTCCCATGTCATCGCGTGGTGGGCGCCAATGGCACGCTCACCGGCTATGGCGGCGGACTCGAGCGGAAGCGCTGGCTGCTGGCTCACGAAGGCTATCGAAAGGAAGTCCCATGACGTCGCCCCAGTCCATGAACGCCCAGGTGTTCCGCCGGCTGCACACCGAAGGGTTGCTGCTCCTCACCAACGCCTGGGATGCCGGGAGCGCGCGGCTGATGGAGAGCCTGGGCGCGAAGGCCGTCGCCACCACCAGCGCCGGAGTGGCCTGGGCGCACGGGTACGCGGACGGAGACCACCTGCCGGTGCGGCTGCTGGCCACCACGGTGACGGAGATTGCCCGCGTCATCCGGGTGCCGCTCACCGTGGACGTGGAGGGCGGCTATTCGAGCGACCCCGCCGCGGTGGCCGAGGCCGTGGCCACGGTCATCGATGCAGGCGCGGTGGGAATCAACATCGAGGACGGCGCGGGCACGCCGGACCTGCTCTGCGCGAAGCTCGAGCAGGTGAAGCGCGTCAGCGCCCGGCTCGGAGTGGACCTGTTCGTGAATGCCCGGACGGACGTCTACCTGCGCGGGCTGGCGCCCAAGGGCCGACAGGTCGAGGAGACGCTGGCGCGCGCCGAGCGCTACCGCGCGGCGGGGGCCGATGGCCTCTTCGTCCCCGGCGTCGTGGACGCCGCTGAAATCCGCGCGATTGCCTCGGCGGCGGGACTGCCGCTGAACGTGATGGCGCGGCCGAGCCTGCCTTCTCCCTCGGAGCTGGAGGCGCTGGGAGTCCGGCGCCTGAGCGCGGGGTCATCCATCTCCGAAGCCGTCTTCGGCAGGGCGGCGGCGCTCGCCACGGCCTTCCTGCGTGACGGAGCCACCGCCCCGTTGACCGAGGGCGCCATGCCCTACTCCAAGGTCAACGCGCTCATGGCTCCGCGCTGAGCCGCTCCCGCCTCACCCCACCGGCAGCGGCAGCCGCACGGTGAACGTCGTGCCCGCGCCCACGGTGCTCTGCACCGTGAGCCGGCCGCCGTGGTTCTCCACGATGCCCTGACAGATGGACAGTCCCAGGCCGGTGCCCTTCCCTTCCGGCTTGGTGGTGAAGAATGGCTCGAAGATGCGCTGCAGGTGCTTGGGGTCGATACCCGTGCCCGTGTCGCGCACCGTCACCACCGCGTCCTGCCCGTCCCGACCCGTGGACAGGTGCACCGCGCCGCCCGGCGGCATGGCGTGACACGCGTTGGTGATGAGGTTGACGAAGACCTGCACCAGGTTGGCGCGCACCGCGGACAGCGGCGGCAGCTCCGAGTACTCGCGGTGCACGCTGACGCGCGCCTGCGCCACCACGTGCTCACAGAAGCCCACCGCCATGTCGACCACGGCGTTGAGCTGCACCCGCTCCGGCTTGTCCTGCGCCGGCCGCGCGTAGCTCACCAAATCCCGGGTGAAGCGCAGGATGCGGTGGCTGCTCTCCAGGATTTTCTTCAGCTTCTCCTGGTCCGCCGGGTTGGCGCCCGGCGTCGTCCGCGAGCGCTGGAGCAGCGCGTCCGCGTAGGTGGCCACCGCCGTCATCGGGTTGTTGATTTCGTGCACCACGCTGGCGGCGAGCTGACCGATGGAGGCGAGCTTCTCCGCGTGGATGATGCGCTTCTCCAGCTCCTTCACCACGGTGATGTCCTGGCCGATGGCGATGACGCCTTCGACTTCACCGTGCTGGGTGAGCATGGAGGAGGTGGCGAAGGACACGCGCACCTCGCCGCCGTCGCGGGCCAGCAGGCGCGTCTCGAAGCTGTTCACCGACTCGCCGCGCATGGCGGCGGCGATGACCTGCGTCAGCCGCAGGTGCTCGCTCTCCGGAACCAGCCAGAAGAGGTCCTTGCCCAGCACGTCCTCCTTGCGGAAGCCGGTGAGCGCGCTGATGGCCTGGTTGAAGACCACCACCTGCTTGTCCCGGCTGGCCACCAGGATGAGCGCGTTGGCCTTCTCCAGCAGGTCCTCCAGGTACTTGCGGACGAACGTCAGCTCGTCGATGAGCTTGGCGTTCTTCACCGCCACGGCCACCTGGTTGGCGAGCTGCAGGAGGACGCGCTCGTCGTGCTGCACGTCCGCCTCGAAGCCCTCCGGGTACTCCATGTTGATGGCGCCGAAGAGCTGCCCGCTGGCCACCAGCGGCGCGCTCACCCCGTGGGTGCCGCCATGGAACAGGAGCGGCACCTCGCTCATCACCGCCACGCGGCCCGGAGGCAGCGACGCGGGCGCCAGGTTCGTCTTGTCCACCGCGCGCTGGAGCAGCGCCAGCGGCTCGTGCGCGCCCTCCTTCAGCCGCCCCTCCGCGTAGAGCGACGTCAGCCCGCCGGTGCGCGCGTCGGTAATCCGGATGCAGAAGGAGCGCCCGGGGAACAGCTCCTTCACCCCGCGCGCCACGGCGGCCACCAGCTCCTCCTCGCCGCCCGCCTCGGCCACGCTGCGGCCCAAATCGAGGAGCACGCTCTCCGTGCGCGCCTGCTCCAGCAGGGCCTTCTCCGCCACCACCAGCCGGTTGCGCGCCAGCTCCGGCTCGTTGCGCGCGCGCACCGCCACCACGTCTCCGCGGCGCGACAGCGTCAGCACCACGCCGGCCAGGTCGGACAGCAGCTCCACGTCACAGCTCGCGCCGTCCGAGGGCACGCAGGCCCCGGACAGCGCCCGCGCCACGTCGTCCACGGACACGTGGTGCTCGGCGCAGAAGCGGCGGAAGGAATCGTTGACGGCCACCAGCCGCAGGCCCGGGTCGCACATGGCCGAGGGCGCGTCGAGCGCCTCGAAGAAGGCCTGGAAGGACTCGGCCTGGGGGCCGCCGGGAATGCGCACGACTCGGGGCTCAGTCTTCATGGGAGGAGGCCTTGTCCAGGTCGAGAATCTGTTGCGCCCCCATGTACGACTTCGTCTCGTAGCGGGTGATCTTCCCAATCTTCCGGACGATCTCCGCCATGCGCTCCGCCTCGCGGTAGATGATGTCCACCGGCTTCCAGGCGAAGTCCTCTTCCTTCAGCTTGCGCTTGAGCAGCTCGGCGTAGCCCATCACCGAGGTGAGCGGCTGGTTCAGCTCGTGCGCGGCGGTGCCGGCGAGCGCGACGATGACGGCGCTCTTCTCGCTCTCCTCCAGCCGCGTCTCCACGTCGGACAGCTTGCGCTCCAGCTGCATGCGGGCGCGCATGTCCGTGAAGATGCCCACGCTGAACACCTCGCGGCCGCCCTCGTAGACGATGGACGCCGTCATGTTCACCGGCACCCGCTCACCGGAGCGGTGCAGCAGCTCCTCGCGGGTGAGGGACAGCCGGCCCTTGCCGCCGTGCTCCGGGCCACGAATCATGGCCATGACCCGCTTCGCCACGCCGGGCGGATAGAGCTGGTGGACGGAGAGTCCGCCGAGGGCCTCCTGCGAGGTGTAGCCGCACATGGCCTCCGCGCCCTTGTTGAAGAGGATGATGCGGCCCTTCAGGTCCGCCGCGATGATGGCGTCCACCGACGAGTCGATGAGCCGCTCCAGGAAGTCCTTCGTCTGGCGCAGCTCGTACTCCAGCTTGCGCGCGTCGGTGACGTCCCGGAAGGAGAGGATGGTGGCGGCTTCCTCGTCGCGCATCGGCGCGGCCGACATGGACAGCGTGAGGCGCCGGCCCGTGCCGGTGCGCACCTCCACGTCCACGCCGGAGCGGGCCTCGCCATGCGAGGCCGTCGTCACCAGCTCCATCAGCACGCACTCGTCCACCGGCTGGGTGACCTGGTGCAGGTGGCGGCCCCGCGCCTCATGCGCGGGCATGTCCAGCATGGCCGCGCCCGAGGGGTTGAGCGACAGCACGCTCGCCTTGTCGTCGAGGATGGCCACGCCCTCGCTGACGTGCGCGAAGAAGAGCTGGTAGGGCTTGAAGGACGCCGCCTGCTCCTCGGCGGCCAGACGCGCCGTCTTCTCCGCCTCCGTCTGCCCGCGCACCGACTGGAGGACGGACGCGTTGCGCAGCGCCACCGCCGTGGCGTGCGCCACCGTGGTGAGGAAGTCGATTTCCCGCGGCGTGAAGGTGCGGCGCGTGCCCGCCGCGCGCACCAGCAGCACGCCGCGCACCTGTCCGCGGATGGGCAGCGGCAGCGCGGCGATGGCGTGGATGCCCCTGGCGGCCACCGCCCGGCGCTCCACGTCCCCCAGCAGCGGATGGGTGGAGGCCTCCTGCATCACCACCGGCTTGCCGGTGCGCATCACCTCGCGAATCTCGGGGTAGCGCGACAGCTCGATGCGCAAGTCCTTGAGGGCCGGGTCGTCGCTGGCGGCGACGATGATGCCCTCGTCGGCGTTGCGGCCGAGCATCACCAGCGTGGCGCGGGCGATTTGCAGCTTCTCCGCCAGCCGGCGGGTGACGCCGTGCAGGAGCGCCTCCACGTCGGAGGTCTCCGCGTACTCCGCCGTCAGCTCCAGCAGGAGGGCCAGGTCCTCCTGGCTGCGCTCCTGCTCCTCGCGCTCCACGTGGCGGGCGGCGGCGCACTGGAGCCGCCACGCCAGCTCGTGGGTGCCCACCGGGGTGGTGAGGATGTCCGCGGGCTTGAGGGCCTCCGCCTCGGCGAAGCCACGCTCGCCCGGCTCCACCAGCACCACCAGGGTGAGGAAGGTGGTCCGGGGACGTTCCAGCAGGGTCCGCAGCGCGGTGTGGCCGCCGGGAGCGGTGAGGTCCACGAGGGCGAGGGCGGCCGCTTCCAGGCCGTCCACCACCCGCAGACCTGCACGCGCGGCCGAGGCGGCCAGCGCCTCACGCGCGGGCGAGGCAGGGGGCACCAGGGTGATGCCGAGAGCGAATTCCAGCGAGGACGTCACGTGGGAAGTGGGGTCCAGGGGGACAGGGGACCCCACTCTACACGGCCGGACGGCTCAGGGGCAGTCCGACTCGAACGCCCCCAGGTCCGGCGCCGCCCCACAGTGCGTCAGCCCCAGGGACAGCCCCACGTTCCGGGCCGGCGAGGTGGACGCGAGGCGGAAGTCTCCGGTGTCGATGTTCTGGAAGGCCGGAGACTTCTCCAGCGAACGGCGGTCCAGGCCGCTGTCCGCCTTCCAGTCCGCGAAGCCCATTTCCACGCCGTCCAGGCGGAAGATGCCCGCGCCCCCCGAGCGGAAGTAGAGGTTGGCGTCCACCACGGCGCCGGAGCGGCCGGGGCCCCCGCGCACGGTGATTCCACAGCCGGCGAAGACGTTGTTGCGGATGTCCAGGCTGGCGCTGGCGCCGGTGTCGCCATGGCCGAAGACGAGGCAGGGGCCGGGCATGTTCCACACGGTGTTCTGCTGCACCTTCACGTTGGTGGAGGTGTCCACGCGGATGCCGCTGCCCTCCTCGCTCCCGCCCAGCGCGTCGCGGACGAGGTTGCGGCGGATGATGATGTTGGTGGGGGGGGCGCCCTCGCGCACGCCGCCGATGCTGATGGCGCGGCCGTTGTTGTAGAGGACGTTGTCCTCCAGGGTGACGTCCTTCGCGGACAGGTGCACCACCACTCCCTCGCCGCGCGAGCTGCCCGACGTCTTGTGGCCCCAGATGATGTTGCCGCGCAGGGTGACGCGGGTGCACGTCTTCACGTCCACGCCGTTCTCCCGGTTCTCGTGCAGCTCGTTGTCCTCCACCAGGAGGTTGTCGAAGGGCGTGCCGGAGATGGTGGCGCCGCCCTCGGGGCCGATGCACTGCACCGCGTCCCCGGAGTTGTGGTGGATGTCATTGCCGCGCACCACCACGTTGCGGGACGTCGTCTGGAGGATGACACCGTGGCTGTCGCTGCTGCCGCGGGTGAAGTTGGTGATGACGTTGTTCTCGATGAGGACGTCAGCGGCCTTCTCGCACACGTTGACGCCGGCGCCCGCGGTGCCGTTCTTCACCGTGCTGTCGCGCAGCACGCCATGGTGCGAGCCCACGCCCCGGAACAGCACCGCGAAGGAGTCGTCACCCCCCAGGTCCAGGGTGAGCCCCTGGATGCGCCAGTACGCGCCGCGCACGTCCACCAGCGCCGACGCGCTGCCCGTGGGCTTCAACGTCACCGTGGCGCCGGGGGCCGCCTTCAGCGTCAGCGGCGAGGCCTCCGAGCCACCCTTCTCCTCCAGCTTGAGGCGCTCCGTATACGTGCCGGCCTTGAGGTACACGGCCTCGCCCGGCCTGAGCAGCGCCAGCGCCTTCGTCACCGTGCGCAGCGGCGCGCTCTGCGTGCCGGACGCCGTGTCGCTGCCCGTCGGAGCCACCCAGAGGATGCGCGTGAACTCCGGCGGCGTGGGAGTCGGCGTGGGGGTGGGCGTCGGCGTGGGAGTAGGCGTCGGCGTCGGCGTGGGAGTCGGCGTCGGGGTGGGCGGCAGCTCGGGAATGGGGAGCGGGCTCGGCGTCGGGTCGGGGTCTTCCGGCGTCTCGTCGTCAGGGGTGCCCGGAAGCTCGGGCGTGGTGATGGGCGGGGTCTCCGTCGAGGGGGCCTCATCCGGGGTGGGATGCGCGCCGGTGTCTTGAGAGAGCTCTCCCTTGCCATTGCAGGCGAGGACGCAGAGCAGGACAGCGGAGCAGAGGGCCGGTATCAGCGGGGACCGTTGGCGCATCCTGTGAGACTCCTTGTGTGGGTCGCGATGCGTGGGGCGCTCGCGAGGACGGCCGCCAATGCAGGGCCCCGCGCTGTTCATTCCCGCTTCCTCCGGCAACCCACGCCTGCTGGGACGCAGGGGAAGGAGGCAGGAATCGCGATTCCGCATGGTTGCGTGAAGCGGGAAGAAGCAACGCTGATGCAGCAGGGGCCGGACATTCGCCGGAGCGGAGCGCGAATGTGGGCACGTGGAGGGGGAGATATTCCCGAGTCAGGCTTCTTCTTTTTCACCCTGGGAGTAGGCCGGCCTGGATGGGAGCGGGCGGACATGCGCGTGTGCGCGCGGTGTGCTCACGCGCGCGGCGTGGCCGAGCGTTCCTTGACGAGGGGGGAAGCGCGCGGGATATGAGCCGCGCCCTACCCGCTGTCAGGAGTCGCCTTGGACATCTTCAAGGAGTTCACCTTCGAGGCCGCTCACCGGCTGCCGAACGTTCCCCCCGGCCACAAGTGCAGCCGGCTGCACGGGCACAGCTACCGGGTGGAAATCCATGTGCGTGGGCCCGCGGACCCGCGCACCGGCTGGGTGATGGACTTCGCCGACATCAAGGAGGCCTTCGAGCCCTTGAGGGTGAAGCTGGACCACTACTACCTCAATGAGGTGGAGGGCCTGGAGAACCCCACCAGCGAGAATCTGTCGCGGTGGATCTGGAAGCGGCTGCGCCCCACCCTGCCCCAGCTCAGCCGGGTGATGGTCCGCGAGACGTGCACCAGCGGCTGCATCTACCAGGGCGAGGACGACTGAGCGCGCTCACGCGCGCGTCGGAGGGGAACCCATGAACGTGCTCATCACCGGAGCCACGGCCGGATTCGGTCTGGCCATCACCCGCCGCTTCATCCAGGACGGAGCGCGCGTCATCGCCACCGGGCGGCGGACGGAGCGGCTGGAGGCGATGCGGGCGGAATTGGGCGAGCGGCTGCTGCCCGTGACGCTCGACATCACCGACCGCGAAGCGGTGGAGCGCGCGGTGCGCGCGCTGCCGGCGGAGTTCGCCGAGGTGGACGTGCTGGTCAACAACGCGGGCCTCGCACTGGGGTTGGACCTGGCGCAGTCGGCGCGCGTCGAGGACTGGGACACGATGGTGGACACCAACGTGAAGGGGCTCCTGTACTGCACGCACGCGGTGCTGCCCGGCATGGTGGCGCGCAACCGGGGCCACATCGTCAACATGGGCTCCATCGCCGCCGAGTTCCCCTACCCCGGCGGCAACGTGTACGGCGCCACCAAGGCCTTCGTGCACCAGTTCAGCCTCAACCTGCGCGCGGACCTGCATGGCACGGCGGTGCGCGTGACGGACATCGAGCCCGGGCTGGTGGGCGGCACGGAGTTCTCCAACGTCCGCTTCAAGGGTGACGAGGCCCGCGCCGCGTCCCCCTACGCCAACACCCAGCCGCTGACGCCCGAGGACATCGCGGACACGGTGCACTGGGTGACGACGCGCCCGGCGCACGTGAACATCAACATCGTGTCCCTGATGCCGGTGGTGCAGTCCTTCGGACCGCTGCCGATAAAGCGGCAGGGCTGAGCAGCGAGCACGGGCGAGGCGGCACGCGAGGCCGCGCTCGCACGCCCGCGCAGGGCAACGTCCTGAAGCGAGCGCGCAGGCCTGCCGCCGGACCTGGCGTTCGCGTGGGTCATCCGGGGGCGGCATCCCCGAGCGTGCGCTCGTGCGGCCCACCGTGGGCTCGGCGTCCCGAGAAGGCCCCGTCTGGCGGCGGGCCCTGTTCGCGGACGACACCCTGCCCCGTCCGCCGTTCCCCGAAAGAGAAGCCATGCGCGGCGGGCCGGGTCGGCGTCCGCGATGGAAGGGGGAACAGCGATGAAATCCTATGGAACGGCGGCCTCGGGTCTCCTCATCCTCTTGCTGGTCTACGCGGGGGTGATGTTCTTCTCTTCCTTCGCGGGCTTCGCCGGTGACGGGCCCATGGTGCCCACCGCGGTGGTGGCCCTCCTGGCATGGGGCGGGTTCATCGTGCTCACCCTTCACGGGTTGCGGCGTGCGCTGGCCGTCCGGAATGGCCAGGCGAACCGGCTCGACTCGAGCCTCTTCTGGATGAACGCGCTCCCCATGATTGGCGCGCTGCTGTTCATCATCACGGCGTTCGCCTTCGGGTTCGGCGCCTTCGCCTCCTGCGGCCCCGTCTGGCTGTCCGGGCTGTACCACTGGGGCGGCCTGGTGGGCAGCGGGCTCAGCCTGGCGGTGTGGTTCATCGCGCCCTACTTCGCGCGTGACGTGAAGGCGGAGGGCGGGCGACACCTGGAGCTGCCCAGCGCGCGGAAGGTCATCGTCACCGCGTCGGTGGTGTACGGCCTGTGGGCCATCATCTGGTTGGGCGCGTGGTTGCTGCTGCGAGGCTCCATCGACAGCGCCAGCTACCCGACCGCGGCCAGCTCGCCCTACCGGCTTCCGTACCCCGATGGGGACCGCTCGTGGATAGTCCAGGGCAACAACTCGAACCTCAACCACAAGGAGGACGAGGCCTTCGCCTGGGACTTCCGCCGCCAGTGCGGCACGCCGGTGTTGGCGGCGCGCGCGGGCACGGTGACGCGGGTGGAGGACACCCACGACGGCAATGGCAAGGGCAAGCCCAACAACCGCGTGGAGGTGACCCACAGCGACGGCACCGTGGGTCGCTACTTCCACGTCATGAAGGACAGCGCGAAGGTGTCGAAGGGCGACACCGTGAAGCAGGGGGACACGCTGGCGCTGGTCGGCAACGTGGGCAACAGCCTCACCGGCCACATCCACTTCGACGTGGAGAAGGGCGGCGTCAGCATCCCCGTCACCTTCCGGGACGTCGACGAGGACAAGGGCATTCCCCGCACCTTCGAGCGCTACGCCTCCGCGGATTGAGGGAGGGCCCGTATTTTCGAGAGTTACCTGGAGGATTGTCCCCAACGCACAGGATGTCAGAGGTCTGGTGCATGCTGGACACATGAGCGAAGACATCCAGGTGCAGGGGGCGGAGCGGCTTGCGACGAACGGGGCAGGGCCACATCCTGAGGACATGAGCGACAAGGCGCGACTGGAGAGTCTCTACGAAGCGCTGGAGCGCCTACCCGAGACGGTCGTCGGTGAAGTCATCGATGGCGAGCTGTACGTGAGCCCGAAGGGAGCCTTTCGGCATGCCCGGGCAGCCTCACGGCTCGGAGTCCTCCTCGGCCCCTATGACATAGGTACCCAGGGTCTTGGCGGGTGGGTCATCGTGGGCGAGCCCAATCTGCAGCTGGGCGCGGACAGACTCATCCCCGACCTCGCCGGCTGGAGGAGCGAGCGGATGCCGCACACGCCGAGCGACGTCTGGGTGACGCTGCCTCCCGACTGGGTCTGCGAGGTGCTCTCCCCCTCCACGGAAGCGCTGGACCGGAGCCGGAAGATGGCGGTGTACGCTCGCGAGGGCGTGCGGCACCTGTGGTTCGTGGACCCGCGCCTCCAGACACTGGAGGTCTACCGCCTGACGGGCAGGGAGTGGCAGAGGCTCGGTGTGCACGCGGGCGACGCCGTGGTCCACGCCGAGCCCTTCGAGGCGCTTCCCCTGGAGCTGGCTCAGCTCTGGCCGAAGTGAGCTCCCGGCGGAGCGTCGTCTACTTCAGCTCCACCAAATCGAAGTGCGAGAAGGGCGTCTTCGCCTCCTCCAGCGACCCGAGTGAAGACCACTCGGCGACCTCCTCGAAGCCCTGCCAGAGCATCTGCACCTCCGGGTGGTGGTGGGCCTTCTCCACCGCCTCGGCGGACACCCACTCGAAGATTTCCACCAGCGAGCCGTCCTTCGCCCGCATCACCAGGGCCGGGCGCTTCGTGGCGAGCCCCAGCTTCTGCAGGGCGGGCACGTGCTCCCGGACCAGCTCCAGCAACTCGGACTGCCGCCCCTCTCGGGGCCGGTACACGGCGATGACCATGTTCGGCATGACAGCGATGCTCCCCGAGCCCTCCCGGCGTGGCAAGCCACCCGCGCTCCCGGTGCGAGGACCGTCCGCCGACGGGTCCGGCGCACCCCGCCCGCCCCACTCCTCCTTGGGATAATGTCCCCACCATGAGTCAGTCGGACCCACCGGCGCCCAACAGGGGGCTCCTCGCCCGCGGCCTGAAGCTGCTGGGACACCTCACCCACCCGCAGACGCGCACCGGCAAGGTCTTCACCCGCGCCGAGCAGGGCCTCACCCGGGTGCTCGCGAAGGTCGCCGAGAGCCCCACCTACCTGCGCGTCAGCGGCAGCCTCATGCGCCAGGGCTTCAATGTCCGCATCCGCCGCCGGGGGCTGGTGGAGCGCACCCTGCACACTCTGCGCCTGCCCACGCCCTCCGAGGTGGAGGCGCTGAGAGACCAGCTCCGCCGGGTGAATGACCAGGTGGAGGCGCTCGGCATCCAGCTCGAGACGGTGGTGGACCTGGTCCACCCGACAGAGGCCCCGGCCCCCGCGCCCGAGCGTCCCGCCAACGAAACCCGCGAGCTCCCCGCCAGGGAGCGCGCGCCTTCCAAGCGCCGCGCCTGACATGACCGCGTCCACCACCCAGCGTCTCCGCGCGTTCGTCGCGGGCAAGCTCGACCTCCCGCGCGCCGTGGCCAGCATCCTCAAGGCGCGGCCCATGAATCCGTACCCGTACCTCCGGCCCATCATCGAGAAGGCGTCCGGCGTGCGGGAGCCGCCCATCAGCGCCACGCCCCACACGGTGGTGTACACGCGCGGCAGCATGCGGCTGTTGCGCTACGCCGCGCCCCGGCGCCGCTACCGCACGCCCATCCTGTTCGTCTATTCGCTCATCAACCGCTGGTACATCCTCGACTTCCTGCCCGGCCGCAGCCTCATCGAGCACCTCACGCGCGAGGGCTATGACGTCTACGCCATCGACTGGGGCGTGCCCGGGCAGAACGAGGAGCGCATGGACTGGGCGGAGCTGCTGGGCGGCGTCATCCAGACGGCGGTGCAGTGGACGCTGCGCGTGAGCAAGAGCCGCGAGCTCACCCTCTACGGCTACTGCATGGGCGGCACCATGGCGCTGGCCTACACGTCGCTTTACCCCGAGGGCGTGCGCAACCTCGTGGCGCAGGCCACGCCCGTGGACTTCAGCAAGGGCGGCGTCTACACGCTGTGGACGGCGGCGGACCACTTCGACGTGGACTCGCTGGTGGACGCGTACGGCAACGTGCCCACCAAGGTGCTGGAGAGCGGCTTCATGATGGCGGCGCCGGTGCAGCGCCTCACGCGCTGGCTGGAGGTGTGCCGCCGCATCGACGAACCGGACTTCGTCACCACCTTCCTCGCCATGGAGCGCTGGGGCGCCGACCCAGTGCCCTTCCCCGGCGAGGTCTACCGCCAGTACATCAAGGACTGCTACCAGCAGAACCTCTTTCCCAAGGGCCAGATGAAGGTGGGAGAGAAGTCCATCGACCTGGGCCGCATCCAGTGCTCGGTGCTCAATGTCATCGCCGAGCAGGACAGCATCGCCCTGCCAGCCATGAGCGAGCCGCTGCCGTCGCTGGTGTCCTCCAAGGACAGCGAGACGCGGCGCTACCCGGTGGGCCACATCGGCCTGTCCGCCTCCAGCAAGGGCTCCACCGTCGTGTGGCCCTCCATCGCCGCCTGGATTGGCGAGCGCTCGAAGACGATGGACCCATGATTTCCACCACGGACGCGGAGACGACGGGAGCGGGAGTGCAGGTGCGCGAGGGCTCCATCCGCCTGCGGGACGGGCGGCGGCTCGCGTACGTCGAGTCGGGAGACCTGGACGGGCTGCCGGTGTTCTTCATCCACGGCAACCCGGGCTCGCGCTACATGCGGCACCCGGATGACCGGCTCACGCATGGGCTGGGGGTGCGCCTCATCACCCCGGACCGGCCGGGGTATGGGCTGTCGGACTACCAGCCCGGGCGCACGCTGCTCGACTTCCCGGACGACCTGGAGCAGCTCGCCAACGCGCTGAAGGTGGGCCGCTTCGCCCTCTTCGGGGTGTCCGCGGGCGGGCCGTATGTCGCGGCCTGCGCGTGGAAGCTGGGGGCGCGGCTCACCCGCGCGGCCATCGTCTCCGGGGCGTCTCCGCTGAAGCGGCCGGGGGCCATGGAGGGCGTGAATCGGGACTACCGCAACGCGTACTCGCTGGCGGCGTGGCCGGAGTGGCTGCTGCACCCGATGATGGCCATGCATGACCGCCAGGTGCGCGCCAACCCGGAGCGCGCGCTGGCCGCGGTGCTGGCGCATGCGTCGCCGGATGACCGCGCCGTGCTGGCGGACCCGCTCATCGGCGCGCAGGTGCAGGGCTGGCGGCGCGAGGCCACGCGGCATGGCGTGGCGGGCATGCGGCGCGAGGCGCACATCCTCGCGTCACCGTGGGGCGTGTCGCTGGAGGAGATTCGCTGCGAGGTGGACCTCTGGTACTGGGAGGGGGACAGCATCGTCCCGACGCAGATGGGGCAGTACCTGGCCACGCGGATTCCGCGCGCCGTGCCCCACTTCCTCTCCGGCGGTGGGCACTTCTCCATCTACTCCCACTGGAGGGACATCCTCGCCCCGCTGGTGCACCAGGGCGTCTGAGGTCAGGCCCGCGGGTGCGAGCTCACGGGTGTCACCGGCGCAACGCTCCGCGAGCCCTGAAGTCTCGCGGCCCTGGGGTGTCGTCGGGCACACGGCGTCCGGTTCCGGACCGCACCCTTGCCTCCGAGGGCAGCCGGGCACAGGTTGCCGTCGGCCGGAGCTGCGGGGCGGGAGTGGGGACGGGCATGGGGCGTTGGCGGACAGGCACGGCGGGGCTGGCGCTGGGCGTGTGGACCGCGCTCGGCGGGGCTTGCGACCACGGCAAGACGAGTCCCCCGACACCACCCCCCGTCGAGGACGAGGCACCCGGTCCGGAGGCGCCCGTCCCCCCCGGACTCGTCCCGGGAGACGCGCGCTGGACGGTGCACACCGCGGTGGCGGGGCGTCAGGACGTCACGGCCCTGGCGGCGGACGGGAGTGGCGGCGTCGTCCTGCTCGGGGCGAGCGAGGCCCCGGCTCCCGCCTATGCGTCCCTGGACCCTGACGGCACCACGCTCACGCTGTCACGCCATGACGGCAACGGGCAGCCACTGTGGAGCCGGAGCTTCACGCCCGAGGCGCTCCAGGGCGGCGTCGCGGACGTGGAAGCGCCGCTGCTCGCCGTCGCTTCCTCGGGCGACATCTTCGTGGCCGGCAAGGTGGAGGGACAACTTCGGGTGGGCGGGACGGTCCTCACCCACAGCGCCTTCGTGGTGAAGCTCGGGCCAGATGGAAGTCCCCGCTGGGCGCGGGCCACCGGCCCGGTGAAGGCGCTGCTCCCGGATGGGCAGGGAGAGCTGGTGGTGGCGCACGGGCTCGTGGTGGAGCGCTACGACGCGGAGGGAGGCCGGCGTTGGGAGCGAGAGGTGCCCGCGATGGCCTCCGCGTCCGTCGCCGCGCTGGACGTGGAGGGCGGCCTGGTCATGGCGGGCCACAAGCCCGTGGGCCCCTTCGAGAGCCATGGCTTCATCGTCCGGCTGTCGCCCGACGGCGAGCCACGCTGGGAGCGGGAGGTGGGCCCCGGGATGCCGACCTTCACGGACGTGTCCTTCCTCCCGGATGGCGGCTTCCTCTTCACGGGTGACTTCAACGGCACCATCGAGTGGGGACGCGACACCCTGAAGACGCCCTGCTCGCAGCGGGGCTGCTACCGCACCGTGTTCGCCCTGGCGGCGGATGCGTATGGCGAGCCGCGGTGGGGGCGCGTGCTGGACAGCGAGGAGCTGAGCGGCTCGGAGGGCTCCCGTCTCGCGGTGGATGCGGAGGGGGGCTCGGCGGTGGTGTGGCGGCACGGGTGCGGCTCGGAGCTGGCGCGCCTGTCGGCCACGGGAGAGGTCCTCTGGCAGGACGTCTACGTCACCACCCCGTGCTTCCCGACGCCCCTGCTCCGGGACGTCACCTTCCTGCCAGACGGAGACGTGGTGGGCGCGGGCATGTTCTTCGGCACGCGCGCCTTCGGTACCCGCTCCTTCTCCGCGGACGACACCGACGTCTTCCTCCAGCGACGGGTGCCCTGACCGACGGGTGCGTCAGGCGGCGCGGGACTGGGCCTCGACGGGCACGCCCTGCTCGGGGGACGCGAGGGGCTCGCCGTCCGCGCCCAGCACTATCGGCTTGATGCCCAGCTTGCGCTCCACGAAGGCGTGGCCCAGGTAGATGAAGGGCGTCAGGCCCACCGCCACCAGCAGCTTCACCGTGTACGACGTGAAGATGATGTTGAGGATGGTCGCGGTGGGAAGCAGCCCCGTCCACGCCACGAACTGCACCACCGCCGTGTCGATGAGCTGCGACACCAGCGTGGAGCCCGTCGCGCGCAGCCACAGCATCTTGTTCTGCGTGACGCGCTTGAGCAGGTTGAAGATGGCGATGTCGCAGAACTGGCCGACGAGATAGGCAATCATCGACGCGACCAGGATGCGCTGCGAGCCGGCGAAGATGTTGTTGAACGAGCCCTCCACCGCGCCCTGCCAGTCCGGAGAGCGCGTGAGCGGCGCCCACGGCACCTGCACGGCAATGGCAATCACCGTGAAGCAGAAGATGGCCATGAAGAAGCCGACCCAGGTGATGAAGCGGGCCGCCTTCTTCCCGTAGAACTCGTTGAGGATGTCCGTGAGCAGGAACGTCACCGGGAACGGCAGCATGCCGATGGACATCACCGCCATGATGGGGCCGAGCTTCACCTCGAACAGCTTCACGCCGATGAGGTCGCCCACCACCAGCGAGGTGACGAACACCCCCGCCAGCACCACGAAGAGCTGAAGCCGCCTGTCCAGGACCATCGCCGCTTAATACCGCGCCTCACTCCCTGAGCAGTAGCCCCCCGTCGTGCCCCCCTCCGTCCCTGTGAGCCAGGAGGCGCCCAGGAGGCAGCGCGCCGCTGGCTGTGCCAGGCGGCCGAGCAGGTGCTGGCTCGCACTCCACGTATCGGCCCGTCGCGCTCACGGGCTCCGCTCCGCGGGCGAGCCCGGCGCCACGGGCGCCTCGTGCGGGTAGTAGGACACGCCCGTGGCGGGCGCGAGTCCCTCCGGAGGCACCGCTGCCTCCACCTCGTCCGTGGGGATGAAGCCCGGCCGGTCCACGCACAGCACCGACTGCTCGATGGCCGTCGGGTTGTCGTAGCGGTGCGGGAAGCCGCGCGGCCAGTGGAAGGCCATGCCGCGCTCCACCGACTGCCCCTGCAGCAGCAACCCGGGGCCCAGCACCAGCTCGCTCTCCTCCATCTGCTGATGGACGTGCGTGGGGATGGCCCCCCCCGGCTTCACCCGCAGCCGGTAGACGCCATAGCCCGCGCCCTCGTGGATGATGTCCACGCGTCCGAAGGCCTTGTCCTCGCCCCGGTACTCCATCTCCGCCGCCGTGCGGTGGATTTGCAGGGACGGCACCACGAGCCCGCCCAGCGCCTGTGGCTTCGTGACGCGCACCGTGGCCGCGTGTACCTGGGCGTGGGGCGCGTCCTCCGTGGGCGGCGCGAGCACGTAGCGGCACACCGCCTCCACCGCGGACTCCAGCAGCTCGAAGCGGCACGCCTCCAGGAGGAAGCGCAGCTCGCCCGCCAGCCGGCCGTAGTTCACCGTGTTCGCCAGCCGTCCGCCCGTCGCCGCGTTCCGCGTGTCCAGGAAGAGGGCCACATCCAGCCGCAGCGGCTGGGCCGTGAAGCGCTCGCGGTTGAAGACGCCCACGATGCAGTCCACCGTGAGGCCCCGCAGCTCGATGATGTCCAGCGGCCGGCCCTGTGAGGTTGCGCCTCCGAGCGGGTGGAAGGGGTGCTCTCCAGTCATAGCTGCGCGCTCCTGCCGCCATCCACGGCGATGACCTGGCCGGTGAGGTACGGCGCCTCACGGGCGAGGAAGACGATGGTGCGTGCGATGTCCTCCACGCTGCCCTCGCGCCCCATGGGGATGCGCTTCAATACCGCCTCGCGCGCCGCCGCGTCGTAGTGCTCCGGGAAGGCCACCGCTCCGGGCGAGACGGCGTTGACGCGCACGTGCGGCGCCAGCTCCACCGCCAGCGCGCGGGTGAGCATGATGAGGCCCGCCTTGCTCACCGAGTAGTGCGCGTAGTGGCTCACCGGCCGCTCGCCGCCCACGTCGGTGATGTGCACCACCAATGGGTCCTTCCCCGCGCGCAGGGACGGCAGCAGTGCCTGGGTGAGGAAGAAGGGCGCGTCCAGGTTCACCGCCAGCATGGTGCGGTATTGCTCGCGGGAGATGGAGGCGAAGTCCACGCGCTCGTAGAGGCCGGCGTTGTGGACCACCACGTCCAGCGCGGGCCAGGCCTCGCGCACCTGGGTGCCCAGCGCGTCCACCGCCTCCGGCTGGCTCAGGTCTCCGGAATGAAGGGTGACGCGGCGGCCGAGCGCCCGGAGCTCCTCCGCCAGCGCCCCGAGTGACTCGAGCGAGCGGTTCGCATGGAGCGCCAGGTCATACCCGGCGTGCCCGAGGGCCCGGGCCACCGCGCTGCCGATGCGGATGCCGGCTCCTGTAACGAATGCGGTCCCCATGGGGCGCATTCAGTAACAGGCCACGCGGGGAAAGGCACCGGAGACCTGAAAAGGCACGGGGCGCATCGGACTACCCCCGTAGTCCAACGCGCCCCGCGGTACTTGCACTGTCCCCTGCGGCGGTACTTCCCCCTGAGCCAGAAGCCGTCTTCGCTACGGGTGGTAGCTGGCCGCGTGGGTGCGGTTGCCGTTCCAGCCGCCGTTGTGGCCGTGGGACACCCAGACCCACTCCTGCACCTGCTCGTAGCGGGCGGGCACCCAGCGCTGCTCGTAGAAGCCGCCGGTGCACTTGGTGACGCGCGAGCGCCGGTTGTGACGCTCCTTGCAGACCTCGGGGACCCACACGCGCTCATGGCGGCCCTCGACGTAGCGGTTCACCGTCTGCAGCTCGTAGCGACCCCGGGCCTGCGGAGGGGGCAGCGGAGCCGGGCCATGGCGGCAGGCGTCTCCGTGGACGTGGACCTCGACGTAGCCACCGCCCCGGCGGTCGTCGCGGTCGTTGTGGCGGTCGCGGCGGTCATCCCGGTAGTTGTTGTCACCGCTCTGCCGCCGCGCGGCCTCCTGGTTGGCCCAGTCGCGCACGTTGCCGTCTTCCGCCAGAGCCGCCGTGGAGCCGAAGAGAAGGGTGCCGAGAACCAGGGACGCGATACCAGTCTTGAGAGCCATGTTGTTCAACCTCCGTCGTCCTGCTTGCACCTTCTGACGGGGGTCCCCGCCCGGCATTCAATGCGGGCTGCGTCGCCATGCTCCTCGGTGTCGCACCTCCGTGCAGGCGCGCCCAAAGCCCCGGAAACACGCGGAGTTACCGGGGTGCGACTTCCACACAGGTCAGCCCCTCGTCAGGGGCGCAGTTCTGTCCCACGAGGCAGCCGCCCACGCCTCCGGAGTCCACACAGCGGATGGGCCGGCAGTCCGCGTCCCCGGTGCAGGGCCGGCGGCTCACCGTGCACGCGCCCTGGCTGCACGCGTCCTGCACACAGTCCGCGTCCTGCTGGCAGGTGCAGAAGCCCTCCACGTCGCCCTCGTCGATGGCGCAGCGGCCCGCGCACGCACCCGCGTCCTGCCCCGGCGCCTTCACGCAGCGCCCGCCACGCCCGCAGTCCGGGTCCTCGCGGCACGGCAGCGAGGGCGACGACGCGCACTCCGCATCGGAGCGGCACCGCGCGCGGCTCGCGGCCACCACCACGTCCGCGCACTGGTAGCCATTCGGACAGCCCTGCCCCTCCGAGCAGTCCACGCCACAGAAGGCAGTGCCCGGGCTCGCGGCCTCGCGCAGGCAGAAGTTCGCGCCACGCCCGCAGACCTGGAGGCCGCCGCCGTACGTGCAGCTCGCGCAGTAGGGGCGGCGCACGGGGTCGAAGTCGCTGTAGCAGCTCGAGGGCGCGCCGCTTGCCGTTGCGCCACAGCGCTCGCCGAAGGCGCAGCCCGGGTCGTCCGCGCAGAAGGCCGCGTCACACACGCCGAGCACGCAGGCCGCGCGGCCCTCGGGCGTGGTGGCTTCGCAGGTACATGGGGCGTCCCCGCAGCGGCAGGCCGTGCCCGGACAGTCTCCCTCGCTCCGGCAGCCGGACACGCAGGTGGTGCGCGAGACGTCACACACCTCGCCTTGTGGGCAGTGCAGGTCCGAGGTGCAGCGGCCTCGCGTCAGGCACGTGCCGGTGCCCGTGTCGCAGAAGAGCGAGGCGTCGTCGCAGTCCGCGTTCGACTCACAGCCCGCGCGGTCCTGGCAGAAGCCCGCGGCGTTGCACAGCTCACCCGGGCCACAGGCCACGTCCGTGCGGCAGCGGCAGGCGTTCGTCTCCGTGTCGCAGCGGTATGCCTCGACTGGCGTGCCGCAGTCCGCGTCCGCGCGGCAGGCCGTGCCCGGCTCCGGCGGGTCCTCGCGACACGCGGCGAGGGCGAGCAACAGCAGCGGGGCGAGCCACGGGCAGCGGCGGTTCACGGGTCGTAGACCTCCGAGCGGCCCAGCACGTAGGCCGTCCACGCCGCGGGCGACAGCGTTTCCAGCGTCCACTGCGAGTACTCGAAGCGGGGCACTCGCGCCATGGACAGCTCGGCGCGCAGGCGCGTGTCCTCGGGCAGCCCGGCGCGTAGCACCTCCAGCGCGGGGGCCGGCAGCGTCACCCGCGTCTCTCCTCCGGGGAGGATGGCCGTCCAGCGGATGCCCGTCCCCGCGCCCAGCGCGACGAGGGTGAGCTGCTGCACGTCCGACACGGAGGCGGTGGCTCCCAGGCTCCAGGCCACCGCGCCGGAGAAGCGGCTTCCCGACGCGGGCTCGGTGAAGACGGGCAGCGGCAACATGGGGCCGAGCGTCACGCCGTCACCGGGGTCTCCCGGCTGGCGGTGGTAGAGCAGGCTCTGCGGATACGTAGTGCTGCCTCGCAGCAGGTCGAGGAACAGAAGGCTTGCACCGTCCAGCCGTGGCAGGCCGGGGAAGGTGAGCAGGGGCCCCGTGCCTTCGATGAGGGAGAAGAAGCGCGTGCCCGTGCCCCAGTTGTGCGGGTGCGGCACCAGCCCCTCCGCGCCCAGGTCCAGCCAGGCGTAGACCTGGTGCAGCGCGGGCTGGCCCGCCACGATGACCGGGCCGTCCACGGTGAGCGGGGCCGCGACGTCCAGGTGCATGTCGAGCACCACGTCGTGTCCCTCGGCGACTCGTGTGGCCGAGGCCGCGATGCCCCGGCGCACGCCCAGCAGGTAGGGCTCGAAGTCCGCCTCGTCCTTCAGCACGCCGAGCACGGCGTACACCGCGCGCACTCCGGGCTGCGTGTGGACCCGGTAGGAGCCGCCCTCCTCGCGCACTCGCCAGGTGTCCGCGCGCCGGTCTCCGGGCCCCGCGAAGGGAGGGCCCGAAGTCGGGCTCGGCTGCGCTACGAAGACGCGGACCTCCAGCACCTCGCCCGGACCGAGGGGCCTTGGCGGCTTGAAGCCGCGCACGCGGCCGGTGATGGCGGCCCGGGGAGGCTCGGGCGGGTTGCCGGGGTTGCCGTTGCTCGCGAGCTGGCGCAGGTACACCGTCAGGTTCTCCGCGCGGATGCCCGCCACCGTCACCACGTCGTAGTCCTGCTTGAAGACCGTGGCCACCTGCGCGCCCACCATCCGCGTGTCCGAGAGCGTGAGCTGCCCCCGCGCATCCGTGAGCCCCTCGAGCGGTGTCGCCGCGTCCGTGCCGAGCATCACCCGTGCGCCCGGCACCGGCTGGCCATACGCGCCGGACGAGGTGTCGAGCACCGTGACATTCAGCGTCCCCGTGAGCGGCCCGCCGGAGAGTCCTCCCGGGCCCCTGGGGTCGAAGTACGTGAAGACTTCGGGCAGTGCGGTGCGCGTGGCTGCGTGCGTGACGGCCACCTCCACGGGCGCCTGCATGCGTGAGGACGGGGTGCGGCAGGTCAGCGTGTGGATGTCCAGGACCTGCACGTCCGTCGCGGGCTCGCCTCCGAAGGTGACGGTGGTGCCTTCACTGAAGCCCGCGCCACGCAACGTCACCCGGGTGCCTCCGGCGATGGCGCCTCGCGCGGGTTCCACCTGGGCGAGGGTGAGGGGTGCCTCGTAGGCAAAGGCGGCCGGCAGGAGGACTTCGTTCTCCGGGTCGCTCGCGGAGAAGACGTGGAGGGCGTGCGCGCCTGCCCCCCCTGGGGGCGTCGTGAAGCTCAGCCGGTCCTCGGTGAGCACCGTCACGGCCGTGGCTTGGAGCGCCCCCACCCGCACCACCGCGTCGGGTGGAATGAACGTTCCTTCCACCGTCACCCGCGTCCCGGAGGGGCCCGCCACTGGTGTCACCTGGGAGAGGGAGAGGCGGAAGGTGTAGCCGTTCGGAAGGCTGGAAGTCGCCGCGCCCGACATGGCGCTCACGGTGACGAGGCGTGGCAGGGCGGCTTGCGCGGGTACGGTGACGGTGGCCGTGGTCGAGGTGACGCTGACGAGCGGAACGGGCGTTCCACCGAAGGCGACCGCGAGTCCGGGCGTGTCGAGCCCGCTCCCCGTGAGTGTCACCGTGCCGTCCGCCCTCGTGCCCACGCGTGGGAAGACTCCGTGGAGCGTGAAGGTGGCTCGAGGGTCCTCGTAGGTGAAGCCATTGCGCACCGTCCACGTGCCCCGTGGGGTGATGACCGTCACGTCCACGGCGCCCGCGCTCGGGCCTGACGGCACGGCCGCCGTGAGCTGAGCTGGGGAGTCCACCTGAAGCAGGGACGCGGGTGTGGCTCCGAAGAGGACCGCGGTGGCGCCCTCGAAGCCCTGCCCGGTGAGCACCACGCTCGTGCCGCCTGATTGGGGACCGGTGAGCGGCGCGAGGTCTGTGATTCGCGTGTCCTCGATGTAGCGGTACGCGCGCCGCAGCACACCTCCGCTTCCCTGCCCGTGGACCCGTACGTCCACGACGCCCGCGTTGTGAGCACGGGGGACGAGGACTCGGAGCTCGGTGGAGGAGACCCGTGTGACAGCGGGGCTTGCCACTCCGCCGAAGAGTACCTGGAGCCCTGGAGCGGACGGGAAGCCCGTGCCCACCAGCGTCACCGTGTTGCCTCCGGAGCGCGCGCCTGTGGCGGGGGTGAGGTCGCGCAGGTCGAAGGACTCGAACCAGGTGAAGCAGGCTTCGCAGCGGGCGGTGCCTCTCGGGTTCTCCAGCGTGATGCTCGTGGGGCCGGGGGCTCCCGGTGGCGTGCGCAGGTCCAGCGAGGTGTCGTCGATGAGCTGGAAGTCCCGCACCTCGCGCTCGCCCACCTTCAGCACGGTGCGCCGGGCGGCCTCAGACGGGGTTGTCGCCACTCCCTGGAGGAAGCCGCTGCCGGTCAGCCTTACCCAGGTTCCTCCGCCACTCTCTCCCCTCGCAGGGAGTGAGGAGAGGAGGGTCGGAGGCTGGAGCGTTCCGGCGTCTCCCTGGGTGCCTGCGTCCGTGCCCGCGTCGTCGTGCCCCAGCCCCGCGTCGAGGAGCCCCGCGTCAGGCGTGGCTCCGGGCGGACGTGGGGTGTCGCCGCAGGCCGCGAGCACGGACAGGAGGGACAGCAGCACCAAGCACCTGGGGCACAGGACTCCGAAGCCGTGGCTCATGGCAGCAGCTCCGCCTGGAGTGACAGCCGCACCAGGCACCGCGGGCACAGGACTCCAAAGCCGCGGCTCATGGCAGCAGCTCCGCCTGGAGGGTGTAGCCGTTCGCCGTGCGCGCATCGGCTCCGGTGACTCGCGCGGTGAGCGTCTGGCCTCCAGCGACGTTGGCGGGCAGTGAGAGCGTCGCTCCCGTGGCATCGGTGGAGCAGCCCAGCGCCATGGCCTCAGCTCCGCTGAACAGACACAGGCGCAGCAGGCCGCTCGCGGCGACGTAGTTCGACAGCGCCACACGCACGCCCCTGCCCGCCGGCACCGTTAAGCGGAAGTGGTCCTGGTCCTGGGGACACAGCATCCCTTCCAGCGCCGCGCCCTCCGTCAGCGACGTCGCCGTGGCGGGCGTGTCGTTGGGTTCATGGCCGTCGTCGTCGCACGGCGTGCCTCGCGAGAGGAAGAAGCCCACGTCGTAGGAACGGGGCTCGCTCCCTCGCGACGAGATGCGCACGGTGTACAGGCCAGGCGCCGCCGCGACGTGGGTGGCCAGGAAGCGCCCCGATGCGAGCACCCGGCCGCTCGCGTCCTGGAGCGTGGTGGAGAACAGCGGCTCCGCGAACGCATCCGCCTCCACGTTCACCCCGAGCTGGTCGCCTCGCTCCAGCGCGATGGAGAAATGGTCCGCGTCGTCCGGGCAGAGCGTGAGGCCCAGGTAGCGGCTCGCGCGCACCGCGTACGCCGTGCGGACCGAGTCATTGGGCTCCAGCGCATCCGGCGCGCAGGCCCTCGGCACACACGTTCCGGTCCCCACGTCACAGCGCTGGTCGGCCTCGCAGACCTCGTCCGAGGTGCATGGCGGAGGCTCCGGCAGGCACTGTCCGCTCGGCACGTGGCACAGCAGGGGCACCGTGCAGTCCCGGTCCGAGTAGCAACTTGGCGTCGCCGCGCAGCGCCCCGCGGCATCACAGCGAAGGCCCGTTCCGCACTCCGCATCCACCTCGCACTGGACGCAGTGGCCGTCCGCGCAGCGCTCTCCGGACTCACAGACCTGGGATGCAGTGGCCTCGGTGCACCTTGGGACGCAGGCGTGCAGCCCGGTGTTGCAGCGCTCCTCCGCGCCACAGTCCGCGTCGTCCACGCAGCCCAGGTCCTCCTCGCAGACGAGGTTGGCGCCATTGCAGCGCTGGCCCGAGGGACACTCTTCGTTCGTACCAGACGGACACAGGACCACGTCCTCACGCTGACGACAGAGCCCCTGCCGGCACCACATCCCCAGCGCGCAGTCCGCGCTCGCCGTGCAGTCCGTGCCCCAGTCTTCCTGGAGGGTGCAGACTCGCGCCTCCGTGTCGCAGCGTTCCTTGAGTCGACACTGCCCGCTGGACTCGCATGGGCCGCAGAAGCCCGCCGTCCCACAGACCTGGCCTCCTTCGCAGTCTTCGCGGTGCACGCAGGCCGTCACGCCAGGGCCCGCATCCGGCACCGGCTTCGCGGGGTCCGAGGAACAGGCGGTGATGAGCACGCCGACGAGCAGGGTGACCAGCACCCGTGTGGCCTGTGCCCGGAGGGATGGAGCGGATAGGCCGGCACAGCGCAGCATCACGGCACCTCCGTGACGATGCCCGAGGGCCACTGCACGTCCGCCACCGTCCACACCTCACCCTGCCTTGCCAGCGTGCGGCGGTACTCCCCGCGCAGCACGCCCCGGTCGTACACCCGCACCGTCGCCTCACTGCGCGGGTCCACCGCACCATTCTCCCGGGCCAGGACCACCGCGACACGGTACGTGCCGGACACGGGGCTCTCGTAGCCGAACACCTCGGGCCCGTAGCCCGTCAGCCGGTCGCGCAGCAGCTCCGGGTCATCCAGCGGGCCGGGCCCTCCCCAGTCGGGACGCGGGTTCGCGTAGTGGCAGTCGTCGGGCGCGGCGCCCAGCACCGCGTCCACTCCGCGCAGCACGTGCAGGTCCAGGTCCGTCACCCCATTGTCCCAGGACACCTGTACCCACAACCGCTGTGCTGGCACCGCCACCACTCGCGCTGTCGCGGGGTGAAGACTCCGCGCTCCGGCCGCATCCGTGACGTGCAGGTCCACCGCGTACCCACCCGGCACCACCGGGTCCAGGCGCAGCACCGTGGCAGGTGCCCCGGACTGGGTAATGGACGCCTGCGCTCCCATGGGACGCTCACGCAGCACCCACTGGTACGTGAGCGGTGTGTCCCCATCCAGGTCCATCGAGCCCGTACCGTCGAGCACCACGTCCTGCCCCGGCGCGCTCGCTTCGGGCGCGACCACGGCAGGCACGGGCGCGCGATTCACCGCGCCTCTCAAGGGAAGCGTAACCTCTCGGTAGTCAGGGTCCGTGGTGCGCAGGCGCAGGATACCGCTCGCGGCTTCGGGCAGCGCACCCGCGGGCACCGTGTAGCGCACCGTGAGCGAGACTTCGCTTCCCACGTCCAGCACCGCGGGCGTTCGCGTGGAGCCCACGAGCTCGAAGGTGGCGGGCGTCCCGCCCGTGAGCCCAATGTCCTCCAACACCAGGGGCGCGGTGCCCCGTGAGCGCACGGTGAAGGTCCGCACCGCCGCGCTTGCCTCCGCCACCCGGCCGAAGTCGAGCTGCTCGGGCTCCAAATCGATGACCGCCGCCGTGCGGCCTTCGCCCCGGAGCGCAACCTCCGCCGTGGCTTGCTCCGGGTCATCCGTGCGCAGCTCCAGCGTCGCGGTGTAGGGCGCCTCGCGCGGTGGGAGGAAGGCCAGCGTCACGAGGGCCTCACCCTGCGCGGCGACCTCTCCCGGTGCGGAGACCACGCGGAAGGGTGACTCCGCTTCGCGCACCGTGACTGCCAGCACTCGCAATGGAGCACGGCCCGCGTTCACCAGTGGCAGCATCACCGTGCGCTCGTTCAGCGCGGGCACCGGCCCGAAGTCGAGCGTCGGCTCCGGCGCCACCCATCGGGGCAGCACCGGGCGCGCGGCACCGTCCCCGCCACATGCGGCGACAACGAGCCAGAGGAGCACGAGCAGTGGGACGGTGGAACGACGCCTCACGACGCGTCCTCCTCCACGTACTCCAGCTCCACCCGCGTGCCGAGCCCCGGGACGGAGTCGCCCGCGAAGAAGACCACGCGCCGCCCCGGCTCATACGCCCACCCGTCCGGCCCACCCCGCGCCGGAGTACACACCGCATCCAGCGCCTCCGCCGGCTGGCCATCGCAAGCCGTGCGGTCCACGGACTCGCAGCCGCGCAGGGACTCCGGTGCCGTGGCACACGGGTAGCGGACGCGCACCTGGAGCGAGTCGGCCCTCGGCGCCTGCTCCAGCGCGAAGGTGCGCCGCAGGCCCACCGCGCTCGTCGCCAGCGTGCGCAGCGTGTCCGCGAAGTCCTCGTCGCAGATGCTGCCCAGCTCGCCGCCCGTGAGCGCCACCAGCTCCGCGTAGCGCGTCCCCGGCTCCGCGCCACACCCGTTCCCCGGCACGTCTCCGATGATGGCCGACGCCACCACCGTCCCATCATTCCCAATCCCCTTCGCCTGCTCGAAGGCGCGCCAGTACGCGCGTACCTCGTGCGGCGAGCGGTCGTCCTCGTCCGTCACGAAGGCCAGGTACAGCCAGGCGCCCGGACGCAGGAAGTCGACCCGATGCACCGCCGCGCAGCCCTCACGGCACGCGTCCGAGGCACAGCCGGACTCGCACGCGGCGCGGGCCTCCAGCACCGGCGCGTTCTCCGACGCCTGGCGCTCCAGCACCCGGCTCGCCGCCTCCAGGCCCGCCTCGTAGGCGCTGCCCTGCGTCCCCACCCTCACGCTGTTTCCGAAGGCGCGCTCCAGCTCCGGTGTATCGGGGGCGAGGACTCGCGGCTCGCCCACCAGCTCGCCCGGACGCGTGAAGAGGTCCGTCGTCGCCACGCCCATCCGGAAGTCGATGCGCCCCTCGGAGAACCGCGAGATGAACGCCTGGAAGTTGCGCGCCAGCGCCTCCTGACGCGGCGCCATGGAGCCCGAATCGTCCACCACCCACAGCACGTCCACGGCCGAGGCGGAGCGCTGGGCGTACGTGTCCACGTGGTAGCCCGGGGGCAGCGACGGCACGAGCCGCTCGTCACGGCAGGACAGGGAGAGGAGCGCCAGGAAGGCGACCGCGGCGACTCGGCGCATGGGGCGTGCAGCCTAGCCCATCCTCCCCGCCCCCCGCCCCGCGTCGCCTGGCTTCCACTGGGAGGCATTCCGCCACCGCGCGTCACCTGCACCCTCCGTGGATGCGATACATGGAAGCCACCATGTTCCACCGCCAAGGGCCCACCCTCCGGGAGCTGGCCGAGCAGGCCCTCACCTCCGTCGAGCGCGGATACGATTTGCTCGCGCCCAAGTTCGACTACACGCCCTTCCGCACCCCGGACCCGGTGCTCAAGGCCGCCGTCGAGCAGTTGGGGCCACCCGGCTCCGTCGGCAGCGCGCTCGACGTGTGCTGCGGCACCGGCGCCGCCATGCGCTTCCTGCGCCCCCTGGCGAGAGAGCGCGTCGCCGGGTTCGACCTGAGCCAGGGCATGCTGGAGGAGGCCGCGCGCCGCCTCTCCGGCGCTCCCGGCGACGCGCGCTTCGACTTCGTGCGCGGCGACGCGCTGGAGCTCCCGTTCGACGGGGAGTTCGACGTGGTCACCAGCTTCGGCGCCTTCGGCCACATCCTGGAGCAGGACGAGCCGCGCCTCGTTCGAGGCATCGCCCGCGCGCTGCGCCCCGGAGGCCGGTTCCTCTTCGTCACCTCGCACCCGCCGTCGAAGCTCCATCCGGGCTTCTGGCTGGCCAAGGGCTTCAACGCGGCCATGCGCGTGCGCAACGCGCTCTGGAAGCCGCCCTTCGTCATGTACTACCTGACGTTCCTGGTGCCTCGCGCCCGCGCGCTGCTCGAGGCGGAGGGCTTCAGCGTCGAGGTCCGGGACGGAGTCCTTCCCGAGCCGTTCACCCCGCTCAGCACCGTCATCGCCACGCGAAGGTGAGGCGAGAAAGCACGAGGCCCGCCACGTGACGGGCGGGCCCCGGGTGCTCGAAGCAGACTACGGCGTGCCCGGGGTCGCCGTCTTCGCGCCCTGCTCCAGGCTGGTGAACACCGTCTCCAGCCACATGTCCTGCTTGATGTAGCCGGCGCCCCAGGGCTTGAACTTCTCCGGCAGGCCCTCCGCCTTCACCTGCGCAAGCGTCTTGCCGGCCTCGCGCTTCGTGCGCACCAGCGCCACGGACTCGCGAATCGCCGCCACGAAGCGCTCCAGTTCCTCGCGACCCGAAAGCGGCCCGTGGCCCGGGATGATCTTCGCGCCCTGGGGCAGCGTCTGGAGCACCTTCTCGACGTTGCGCAGGTAGCCCTCCACCGAGCCGCCGCCGTGCAGGTCGATGAACGGGAACCCGTCCACCATGAAGTGGTCACCCATGTGCAGCACGTTGGAGCCCGTGAAGTGCACCAGCGTGTCGCCATCCGTGTGGCCCGCCGGCAGGTGCGTCAGGCGAATCTCCTCGCCGTTGAAGTAGAGGGACATGCCCGTGTCGTAGGTGATGACCGGCAGCGCCTCCTTCTTCGCGGGAGGAATCTTGCCCATCGCGCCCATGTCCACGCCCGCAATCAGTCGCGTGCGCACCTCGCGCTGCGCGATGATGCGGCCCTCGCGTCCGAACACGGCGTTACCGCCCGTGTGGTCGAAGTGGTAGTGCGTGTTCAGCACGTAGGCAATCTTCGCCTTGCTCAGCTTGTCCAACGCCTTGTTGATTTTCGGCGCCAGCACCTCGAACTGGTCGTCGACGATGAGCAGGCCGTCCGGGCCCACCGACACGCCGATGTTGCCACCCGCGCCCGTCAGCATGTGCACGTTGCCGGCGACGGGGGCGCTCGTCACGGTTGCCTTCGCCGGGTCGGGCAGCTGCGCCAGCGCCACCGAGGGGACGACCACCAGGACAGCCAGGAGACTTCGCATGTTCACGACTCCGCGAGGGAGGGAATGACGGGCGCGCAACATAACCGGGCGCCTTTCACGGAGCATGCTTTCGTGCCTCCCTCACTGCGTCGCGTAGTCCACCTGCGCCACCGTGTACTCCACCGCCCCCCGAGGCCGCTCCACCACCACGGACTCGCCCACCTCCTTGCCCAGCAGCGCCCGCGCCAGCGGCGACTCCACGCTCAACCGCCCCGCCTTCACGTCCGCCTCGTCCGGCCCGACGATGCGGTAGCGCACCCGACTTCCGTCCTCGTCCTCCAGTTCCACCCACGCGCCGAAGAAGACTCGGCCCGCCTGAGCCGCGTCCGGCTCCACCACCCGCACCTCCTCCAGCGTCGCCGCCAGTTCCCGCGCGCGCCGCTCCCGCTCCTTGCGCCGCACTCCGGCCTCCAGCGGCGTCAGCCCCTCCGCCCCGGTGTCCGGCCCCTGCGACGCCAGCAACTCCTCCTGCAGCGCGCGGTAGCCCTCGGGAGTGATGTAGCGCTTCTCCCCCGACGCCGGACGGGGCCGCGCGGGCAGCAGCCCCTCGTCCCCGCCCGAGTCCTCCTTGGTGAATGCCTTCGACATGCCTGCCTCCGCCCTGGGAGATTCCTCAGTCCTTCCGAGGATTTGTAGCCCCACCGGAGCAAGCCTGGCAGCTCCCCGGGCGGCCCTGTTTTCCAATTAAGATGGAAAATGCCATAATCACGGTCATGCTCCAGCCACGCAATCTGCCCCGCTTCGCGCACCGGCTGACGGTCCGGCTGCGCGGGATGTTGCCGGTCTACACGCACGACGTGTCCGAGGGCGGCTTCTGCGCGGAGCTGCTCCAGCCGCTGAAGCCGGGGATGCCCGTCCAGGGCTCCATCGCCGTGGGAGACGAGGAGCTGCCCTTCCAGGGTGAAGTCGTGTGGACGCAGCGGGCCGCGGGGGAGCGCGTGCGGGGCCGCTACGGCGTGCGCTTCACGCACATCACCGACGAGTTCCGCCGCCGCCTCCAGGTGTACCGGAAGATGCAGGGCAAGCGGCTGGTGCGCTGGTTCACCTGAGGTCTACTCGCGCGACCACGCCGAGACGGCATGGAAGCGCACCGTGGACTTCCTCCGCGCGAAGCTCGGTTGAGCCCTCGCGCGGAGGCAGTGCCGCACCGAATCAGGTGCCGGCGTCGGGCTCGCCCGCGGACGCGGGGGCCTCGGGCGCATTCGGCGCAGCAGGGGCCTCGGGCGCCGCCGGAGCGGCAGGCGCCTCGGGAGCAACAGGGGCCTCGGGGGCGACAGGCGCGGCGGGAGCCTCGGGCACGCTCATCGGCGCGGGGGACTCGCCCGACGGCATGAGCTGCAGGCGGTAGGCGCGCACGCCCGAGGGCAGCACCACCTCCACCAGCGGGTTCTCCTTCAGCAGGTCGGGGGACACCTGGAGCTTCACCAGCCCCTCCACATCGCTGATGGCGGACAGGCGGGAGCGGTTGTCGCCCGCGAGCACCCGGGCGCCCGCCACGGGCTGGTTCGTCTCCGCGTCCAGCACGCGCAGCGCCACCGTCTGCCCCGCGACGCTCGTGGAGGTGCCCGGCTGCACCACGTCCTTGTAGCGCGGGCGCAGCGTGCAGGCGGACAGGAGGGCGGTGGCTACGAGGGCGGCGGTCAGCAGGCTGCGGCGAAGGCTCATGAGGATATCCGTGCGAGGTAGTAGGGGGTGCGGCCGGGCGCGGCAGCATAGCCGCAGGCCACCCATCCGCCACGTCTCGTGCCCATCTTCACGTGGCTCCCTCCGGAGGTGTGCACCCGGCCGGGATTCCGCAGCGAGGGCTCCAGGGTTCCAGGGCTCGCAGGGTGGCCAGCCCCTCGGCGCAGCCAGCGGCCCTTCCGTGTTCCCGCCACCGTCCCAACCTCAAGGACATGCAGCAGGTCTTCACCCTGTCCGCATGGGAGCAAGACACATGGCTGAATTCATCAGGACCGGACCCGACATGGGCACGACACCTCCCTCGTACACTCCGGAGGTCCACCGGGAGTTCATCCCCGTCGGGCTGCCCCCGGGCATCGGCATGAAGCCGGAGACCATCGTCCTCAAGCGCCCCATCCTCATCGGCAGCATCCTGACGATGGTCATCGGCACCACCGTCACCTTCTGGATTCCCTTCTTCAACGGCCTTATCGGTGGCGTCTTCGGCGGCTACCACGCGGGCCGCATGAAGCGAGCGCTCGCCGCGGCCACGGTGACCTCCATCGTGGTGCCGGGGGCCCTCTACGTCCTCCTCTTCATGAGCCGGAATGACTCCGCGTACCTCTTCTACGGCCTGGGCTTCCGGGGCTGGGCGTTGCTGCACATCATCGGCACCTTCATCGGCGCGGTGGCGGGCGCGGCCAGCCGACCGCTGACGACGGGCGACTACCTGCCGCGCGCCCCCCTCGGCGTCAGCGCATCTCCAACCCCAGTGCCAGGCGCTGCTCCGATGAGCCGTCCCACCACGTCGACGGAGAGCGTGACGACGCCTCCCAGTGGACCTGTGCGCGAGGAGTGAGCAGCACCCCGAAGGGCCCCGCGCGCCCCAGCCACCACTCCACCTGGAGTGAGGCCCCCGCCTCGTGCGTGACGTGGTCGTCGCCCACGCGCCAGGTGGGGGCATAGGCCGCCTCCACCCGCACCGCGTTGGCCCCGGAGCCGGGCAGCCCCGTGCGGTGGGCCACCGAGAGACGTGGCCCCGCCGCGGGCGCCAGCGCGTACCCGCTCCAGTGCAGCGTGGCCAGGCCGCCCACGCCCACCGCCGTGAAGTGCGAGAAGCGCGCGCCCTCGTCCAGCACCATCAGCGCCTCCGCCTGCACCGAGGCCCGGTACGGCAGCAAGCGCTCCGGGTCCGACGTCACGCGCGCCGCCGCGCCCCAGCCCATCGAGTCCCACGCGGACTCACGGAACTGCGGCAGCTCGCGCAGCAGCGTGCGGTAGCCCACCAGCGTCATCTCCGAGGACACCACCCTGGGCACGCCCCAGCGCGGCTCCAGGGACAGCTCTCCGTCCAGCACGCGCAGCTCGCTGCTCGGCTGGAAGCCGTGGAGGCGCGCGTCGCCCAGCGCCTCGGCCATGCCCGCGGTGCGCACGCTCACCACCGGCCGCGCGCCGCCGACGTCGGGGAAGTCCACGCCCAGGCTCACCACCGTGCGCCCCGCGCCCGAGTCCCGCTGTGCGTCCCGCGCCCACGCCGTCTCCGACTCCACCTTGCGCCGGCGGTCCTCGCCCAGGAAGGCCACCGGGTCCACCTCCGCCAGCACGCCGTCGTTGAGCGCGCCCTGCACCTCCGTGGCGCGGGTGAAGGCGACCTCGGTGCGCTCGGCCTTCACCAGCGCGCGCAGCTCCTCCGGCGTGGGCGGGCGGCGCGGCGCGGCGGCGAGCGCCTCCTGCAACAGCGTGGTGCGGTCCAGCACCGACAGCCTCCGCTGCAGGGCGTCCTCGCTCTCGAAGATGCGCTGGCGCTCGCGCACGCCCGCTGCCGCCGCGCCCGGCACCGGCACCCTCACCGCGAGCAGCTGCTCCCGCTCGATTTTCAGGCGCTCACCCTCCGCCCGGTCCACCGCCGCGCGCTCCACGCGCACCGCGTGGGTGACATAGGCGTGAAGCCGCTCGCGCACCCCCGCGCGCGCCTCGGGCCTCGCCGAGCCGAGCGCCGCCGCCACGACTTCCGGCAGCGCCTCGTAGGCCGCGCGGCGCGTGTCGGGCTCGGGGGACTGGAGGCGCGTGTGCAGGCCCTGGAGCTTCGCGTGCTCGGCGGTGCCCACCTGGCCCGCCAGCGCGCTCAGGGCCTCCTCCCGCGCGGTGTGCGAGCGCAGCGCGCGGTCGCCCGTGGACTCGAAGGTGTCCGGCACGTGCTCCAGCAGTGGCCCGGCGTGGCCGTCCGCGCCCACCACCTCCACGCGCGCGAGCGTGTCCAGCGTGGCCGTGGGCAGCACCCACAGCGCGCCGGGCGCCCGCACCTGCCGGCCACCCTCCAGCGCGCCATTGAGGAGGAAGAGGAGCGCGCTCGCGCAGTTGTCGGTGAAGAAGTAGTAGCCCATGTACCCGCGCCGCTCGAGCTCCCACACCCGCTCCAGCATCCGCGCCCCCTCGCCGCCCGTGAGGCGCAGGCGGAAGCGGCGGATGGAGCGCTGCTCCAGCTCCAGCGCCTCGTGCGACAGGTCCCCCATCGTCCCCGTGAGGAAGACGGTGTCGTAGCCGCCCGTCATCCCCTTCACGATGTAGCCCAGGCCCTTGGACTCCATGCCGGTGAGCGCCACCAACTGCACCACGCGCTCGAAGGTGGGGCCGCGCGGCACCGCGCCCTCGTGCCACACCGGACGCAGCAGCAGATGGCCGAAGAGGGACTCCGGCTGGCGCCCGGTGGACGCCACCAGCAGCACCTCGAAGTGCGACAGCGACTCCAGCTCCGCCCAGGCCTCGAAGGTGGGGCAGCTTCCACGCGGCGGCAGCGCGCCCAGCCCGGTCGAGGCCACCAGCTCCGCGAGGGCACGTGCCTTGGAGAACTCCTGGCAGCGCACCTGGTCGTCCACCGGCAGCGCGTCCGCACGCAGCGACTCCGGCGGGACGAGCAGCTCCTCCGCGAAGGTGACCAGGTCCAGCGAGGCGCTCCGCTGCCCCAGCGCGCGGCTGAAGGCCCCGGCGAAGTTGAGGCGCGACTCCTCCTTCCACACCAGCGGACGCTCGAAGGGCTTCTGCCAGCCCGACAGTCGGCGCCAGCCCGGGGTGTCGCTCCAGCCGTGCGCGTCGTCCCAGCGCTGGACCACCGCGTGCACCACCGCGCGGCGGCGCCACAGCTGTTCCTCCTCTCCTTCCGTCAGCCGCGACAGCCGCAGCGTGGCGCGGCGCTCGCTGGAGGGCGCATACCTATAAAGGTGGAAGCGCGCCCGCTTCTCCGTCCAGTCCGGCCGACTGGGGGTTCCGTCGCCCAGGCCCAGCGGCGCCGGCTCCGGGTGCAGCACCAGCTCCAACGGGCCTCCGGGTGGACGGCGCATCGCGGGCGGCAGGGACTGGAGCCCCGCCTCCACCTCGGTCACCAGCGCCGCGTCCCGGGCCGCCGCGCCGCGCAGCACCACGCCGGAGCGCTCCAGCACGCGCACCCGCGCGGCCAGGGACGACTCCTCCGAGGGCACCAGACTGGGGAGCCCCAGCACCGGCAGAAGGCTGGACGACGCCTCCTCTATCGGAGCCTCCACTGTCAGCGCACCGGATGGCTCCAGCGCCCGCACCTGCCCTGACGACTCCGCCGCCGCCACCGGCAGCGCGCAGGCGAGGCCGAGCAGCCAGGCCACCCGGCGGCTCAATGCGCGACCTCCGCCGTCCCCTCAGCACCTTGCGTGGTGAGGACGAAGGCGCGGCGGTCCTCCTCCAGGCGTGGGTCGGCGCGGGCCAGCTCGCCCACGCGCTCCAACCACGCGAGGGCGCGCTCGGGCGTGAGGGGGCGCTCGTCCGCCATCGCCAGCAGCTCCTTGCGGTGCGAGCGCAGCACGCGGCCGAAGGTGCCCAGGTTCTCACGGCGGATGTTCGCCGCCGCCGCCAGGTCCTCCACCGTGGGGCCCGCGCCCAGCGCCAGGTCCTCACGGAGCTGGTGCGTGCGCGAGCGCAGATACACCTGTGCCGTGCGTCCCAGCTCCTTCGGCTCCACGCCGCCCCGGCGCCGCTCGGCCGCCGCGTACGCCTGCCAGATGACCACGCCCAGCCCCACCACCAGCGCGCCCACCGTCACCGCCGACACCACGTTGTCGTTGTTGCTCTGGCTGCTGTTGTCGGAGCGCGAGCGCGACGCCTCGCCCTCCGCCTTCTCCGTCCCGCTGGAGCCCTCGCTGGAGCCACCCTCCTCGGAGCTGCGCGAGGTGCGCTCACTGGAGCCACTGTCGCTGGAGTTGCTCTCGCTGGAGCCACCCGCCTCCGAGCTCTTGGACTCCGAGCTGCCATCCGAGTTGCTGGAGTCGCCCGAGCCCTCCGACTTGCTGGAGTCGCCCGAGCCTTCCGACTTGCTGGAGTCGCCCTCGCTGGAGCCCCCCGAATCCGACTTGCTGGAGTCGCCCTGGCTGGAGCCGCCCGAGTCCGAGCCACCCGAGTCCGAGGCGCTCATGCCCTGGGAGCCCATGCTCCCGGGCGTCCTGCATCCGGAGACCGCCATCACCACGGCCATGCACAGCGCCCGCTTCGCGGAGCTCTTCGTCGTCATCTCACACCTCCCTGGGTGTCCATTCGTTTCCGCGCGGCCCCTCCGGCGCACGCGGTCATCCCCTGTGCGTGCTCAGCGCGCCCTGCGCGTGAGCACGCCAGCGCGCACCCTGGGTTTCCCGTGACTCCGCATCTGGCCTCCAGTCGGGAGCACCGCCCCCACTGTGTTGCGTTTGTCAGTCCGTCGCGGATCCCCCGTAGCCAGCGGCGTGCCGAATGCGCGGAGGGAGCCGTTTCGCGGCCTTGAGCACGACGCCGTGCGGCAAAGCGCGAAGCCCGCTTGCCGGAAGTGCGTCGCGGGCTACGCGCCAGGGGCTCGGCGGAGCGCTTCGCTGCGAAACCCACGCTCGCTTGGATTCCTGGCGCCGCGACTCCACCTTCATCCTGGTACTTCGCGGAGCGACGTCATGACCCTGGGACTCTCCATCCTCGGACTCTTCAGCGCGCTACTGGCCCTGGCGGCAATCTTCCCCATCTCCGAGCCCAAGTGGTTCGGCTTCGGCGTGCTGGCCGCGGCCCTGTTCTCGCTCGGCGCCGCCTTCAGCGCGCCTCACATCCGTACCGGCGCTCCCTGGGCCGTCGGCTCGGCGCTCTCCATCTGGGGCCTGGTCGGCCTGGGCATGGAGGACGTCAGCGCGTGGATTGGCTGGGCGACGCTCGCGTTCGGCCTCGCGCACCTGGCGCTCGGCATGCTGCACTTCATGCGAAGGGTGGTGCCGTCCGAGCGGCTCCCGCGCCTGCTGCGCGACACCTGACGTGCGACGCGGCGAACCGCGCCTTCGAAGCGAGCGCTCGGCCCGTCCTGTCGCTGCTGGGGAAGGAAGCTCCGGACCGGGCGGAAAGAGCTGCGCGCCGGGTACCCGGAGGCCGAGCACCCGGCGCGCGCTCACGCACCGCGGCCCTCCCCCCCGGGAGCCGACGGCGCAGTCTCGCGTCAGGCAGGTCCCAATTCCATCAGGGAAACCCCTCGGGTCGGATTACACCCCAGGCCCGGGTACGCAGGAAGTCCAGGCGAGGACGGTTGCGGGCCCATCCCGGGTCGCCCCTGACGTGGACCCCGCCCGTGAGGGTATACTCAGCAAATCTTGATCCGTTTGAATTCCGAGGAGCAGGGCCTGCTGGCGGACCTTGAGGTCCTGCTGGCGGAAGCCGAGCCCAGTGCGGAGTCTCTCCCCATGGTGCTGGGCGCCCTGCGCGAGGCGCTGAAGGCGGAGCGGGCCCTCGCCTACGGGGTGGATGTGGGCCCCGAGCGATACAACGCCAGCTACTCCCACTGCGCGGGCTTTTCGCTCCCGGGCGCGACGGTGCATGGGGCGCTGGATGGCTCCATGTCCGCGGTGGGCGACCCCTGGGGCTGGTTCGATCCGGCGAGGCCGGAGCCGGCCCAGCGCAACCGGGCGTTGCACTTCCGCTCGCTGGCAGAGACGGAGTCGCAGCGGATGCCGCTGCCGGACCTGCCCGCGGGCGAGGTGGGGCGGCGGCTGGGCTTGAGCGAGGGTGAGCTGGAGACGGTGCGCGAGCGGGCGCTTACCCGCTCTGGCGCCGTGTTCCGGCATCTCGGCGTGGAGCACATGGCCTGGCTGCGCACGCTGGTGTGCGAGGGCCCGACGCTGCTCGGCTGGGTGGGAATCGGCCGGGGCGAGCCCTTCACGGACCGCGAGCAGCGGCTGCTCCAGGCGCTGACGCCGGCCCTGCAGCGCCGGCTGGCGATGGAGACGCGGCTGCGCGAGTCGGGGCTGATGTCCACCGCGCTGGAGGTGGCGATGGAGGCGCTCGGGCGCGCGGCCTGGGTCGTCAGCGCCAGCGGCCGCGTGGTCCACGCCAACAGCGCCGGCAAGGTGCGGCTGGAGCGCGGCGAGCCGGAGTTGATGGAGCAACTGAAGCGCGGCGCCCAGGGCGTTCCCTGCTCCGGCCCGCTGACGCTCACGCCGCTGCGCACCCCGGGCCTGCCGTCGCACTACCTGGCCATCGACACCGGCACCGCGTCCAGCGCCGCCGCGCGCGTGCATGCGCATTCGGCGCGCTGGTCCCTCACCGCGCGCGAGTCGGAGGTGCTCACCCACATCGTCCAGGGCGAGACGAACAAGGCCATTGCCGGGCGGCTGGGCTGCGCGGAGCGCACCGTGGAGGTCCACGTCACGCACCTGCTGAGCAAGGCCCAGGTGGAGAGTCGCTCGGCGCTCATCGCCCGCTTCTTCCAGACCTCCTGAGGCCGGAGCCGACGTGTCCAGCCGAATCCAGGCCGCCCTCACCCGAGCCGCCGAGGCCGTGGCGAAGGGCCCCCATTCGACGCCCGCCGACGGCCGCCCCCGGAAGCGGAGGCTCGTCATGGGCGACCCGCAGGCGGACCTGGGCCGCGTGCTGGCCATCCTCGCGCACCAGGACGTGCTGGGAGATGACGGCTGGCTGCGGCCGGACGTCCAGCTCGTCTCGGTGGGCGACCACTTCGACTGGGGCAAGCCGAGCGAGCGCGACGCGGCGGCCGCCAGTGCGCTCGCGCTGGTGGCGTGGCTGGCCGCGCACCCGGCGGACCAGGCGGTGATGTTGCTGGGCAACCACGACCTGGGCCGCGTGGGCGAGCTGGCGGGCTTCACGGAGGCCACCTTCGCCGCCGCGCAGGCCGAGGCGGACCGGGCCTACGTGGGCGGCGACACGGATGAGGCGGCGGAGCGCGCCTTCCTCGCCCGCTGGCCCAACGTGCCCACCGCGGAGCTGGTGGCGCGCGACTTCGGCAACTTCCGCGAGGCGCAACGCACGTGGGTGGAGTACCTGCTGCGCGCGCGGCGCTTCCGCGTGGCCCACGCGGCCGGGCCCGGGCTGCTGGTGCTGCACGCGGGCGGCACCCACGAGGACCTGGACGTGACGGGCCTGCCGGCCGCGCGACGGGCGGACGCGGGCGCGGTGGCGGACGCGCTGAACGCGGCGATGGACACGGCGGTGGCGGCCTGGACGGACGGGCCGCTGGCCGTGCCGGGCCTGCACCAGCCGGGCGACGCCCTCAAGGGAGAGGGCGTGGGCATCTTCTACCAGCGCCCCAGCCTCAAGCCGGAGGACGCCGAGCGCGTGCGCACCACCCCGCGCCGACGCTTCGACCCGAGGCGGCTCCCCGCCGGGCTGACGCAGGTGGTGGGACACACGCGAGACAAGCGCAGCCGCGAGCTGCTGGGCTTCCCGACGGCGGAGACACGTGACGGCGTGGTGCGGCACCTCGTCACGGACGGCACGCGCGTGCACTACGCGCACGGAGCACCGCCGCCGGTGAAGCCGGGCGAGGCGGTGCTCGTCTTCACCGACGGGGGCATGCGCGAGTGCCCGCCCGAGGACTTCGAGCTGTTCGATTTGGACACCCGCGCCGCCGCCCGCGGGCCAGGCTGAAGCGCTACTTCGGCTGGAGGCCGGCGAGCTTCTTCTCCAGCCCGGCCACCGCGCGCGGCGACACCTGCGAGGCGGGCAGCGTCTTCGCGAAGGCGATGGCCTCCTCCAGCGTCTTCACCGCGCCGGCGGAGTCCTTGCGAGCGACCAGGATGTCCGCGCGGCCGGAGAGCACCGAGAGGCGGCGCGCACCCTGCACGAGGGCCAGCGCGCGGTCGCTCGCGGCGAGGGCGTCATCCAGCCGCCCCTGCAGCCGGTACAGCGTGGCCAGCCGCGCGGGCGGGTTGTAGTCCTGGGGCAGGTCCTTCTCGCTCTGCTCGAGCGCCGGAATCGCGCGCTCGGGCGCGCCCAGCTTCATCGCGGCCACCATGCGGTGCGAGTCGAAGACGGAGCGCGCGTCCGGGTTGGGCGCCTTCGCGGCCTCGGCCTCCAGGTACTTCAGCCACTCCTCGGAGAGGGCCTTCACGCCGGCCTCGTCCTTCTCCGCCTCGCGCGCGGCCACGCGCATCTCGTACAGGCCGGAGCGGTCATCCGCCGCCATGTCGATGGCCGGCGGCGCCAGGGCCTCGGCCACCTTCGCCTCCGTGGCGACGCGCAGCTCCTTGCTCGCGGCATGGTCCTCCGGCAGCCCCAGCGCGCAGGACAGGCCTAGCAGCGCGCCATTGGCCCAGGACAGAGAGCGTTGCGTCTTCGGCAGCTCCTCCAGCGCCTTGCGCGCGCACGGCTCGTACAGCTTCGCGCCGTACATGGCCGTCAGCAGCGACTCCACCGCGCGGCCCCGGCGGGACCAGTCGGCGGGCGCCTCGGCCAGGGCCTCCGACAGCGTCTCGGAGGCCTCCGCGGAGCGCCCCTCGCCGTACAGCGCGTCGCCCCGGGCCAGCAGCGCCTCGGCGCCGGTGACGCCTCCTTTATATGCGCGCTCGCCGTCCTCGAAGAGCTTCTCCAGCTGCGCCACCGTGGCGCTGCCGGCGAAGCGCAGCAGGGCCTTCTCCTGGCGCGGGTCGATGACGTACAGCGTGGGCCAGAACTCCACGGGGTACTTCTCCTGGAAGGCCGCGTTGGACGTCAGGTCGGTGTTCACCTCCAGCCAGACGAAGCGGCCGGCGTGCCGGGCCAGGGCCTTGTCGGACAGGACGTAGGCCTTCATGGAGCGGCAGGTGTGGCACCACGGGGCCCAGACGTCGACGAAGAGGGGCAGCCCCTTCGCCTTCGCCTCGGCGAGCGCGCGGCTGTAGTCGTCCTCGATGAAGGGCAGCGGGGCCCCAGCATGGGCCTCGTCCGCGGGCGCATTCGTGGTGGCGGCGGTGCAGGCGACGAGCCCCAGCAGGAGCAGGCAGGCGGCAGGGATACGCATGGGGAGACCCTAGCGCTACTTGCCCGCGTCTGTCCTCGGCTGACACCCGTGAGTGAAGGCTGCTGGGCAGGGCCCCGCGTGCGTGCTCTGGTGCGCGGACTTCCGGTGATGAGAGACCCGTACACCCTGCGCACCTCCCTCGCGTCCGCCCTGGACGCCCTGCCCGTCCCCGAGCGCTTCCCGGAGGCGCCGGACGCCGACGCCGCGCGCCGCCTCGCCGAGCGCCTGCGCCGGGATTTGCTTCCCCGGCTGGGCTCCGCGGACGCGCCCCTGCTGCTGGTGGCCATCGCCGGCCCCAACAACGTGGGCAAGTCCACCCTCTTCAACTCGCTGGTGGGCGCGGCGCTGTCCCCGGCGAGGCCCGAGGGCGGCCTCACCAAGCAGTGCCTGGCGGCGGCGCACCCGGAGACGTGGACGGGGGCGCTGAAGGACTTCCTCACCCGGCGCTACGACACGGTGCCGGTGGCCTCGGGCGACGTGGCGCCGGTGGACCAGGCGGGCCCGGCGGGGCGGCTGTACCTGGTGCTGGCGGACGCGGTGCCACGCGGGCTGCTCGTCATGGACACGCCGGACTTCGACAGCGTGTACCGCGACAACCGCGAGCGCGCCGAGGCGCTGCTCGTCACGGTGGACGTGCTCGTCTTCGTGGTGAGCCGGCAGACGTACCAGAACGCCGCGCTGGTGGACTTCCTGCGCGCGGCGGTGGGGCACGGGCGGCCGTACCTCCTCGTCTACAACGAGGCCACGCGCGAGGAGGTGGCGCGCGGGCACCTGGACAAGCTGGCCTCGGACGTGGGCCACCCGCCGCTGGCGCGCTACCTGGCGCCGCACCAGCCGGACGTGGAGGCGGGGCTGAAGCCGCTGGCCACGCAGCCCCTGGACGGACGGCCTCCGCTGTCCGCGCTGCTGGGACAGGCCGAGCACGCGCGGGAGCTGAAGGCCCGGGCGCTGGAAGCGTCGCTGGCGGATGCGCGCGCGGAGCTGGAAGTGGTGGCCAGGGCCGCGTCGCGGGCCGGGCAGGAGCCGGAGCGGCTGCGGCAGCGACTGCGGCACGAGCTGAATGGCGTGGGCGGACACGCGGCGCTGAAGGCGGTGCCGGCGGACATCCTCATCGACGCCTTCCGGGACGAGCTGGACGCACGCAGCAACTTCCACAAGTGGGTGCGACTGCCCTTCCGCGGGCTGGCCACGGCGCTCACCTTCGTCAGCCGCAAGGTGCGCCAGTCCTTCACCGGACCGGAGCCGGAAGGCACGGACACGCCCACGCACGCGGTGGACGACTCCATGAAGGACGGTGTGCGGAAGCTGGTGGACGCCTTCGCCCCGGAGGTGGCCGCCTGGCGTGGGGACGACGAGACGCGCGCGAAGCTGGCGGAGGCCTTCGGCCCCGTGATGCTGGCGAAGCTGGAGGAGCCCCTGGGCTTCGACTCGCTGCATGCGCACGCCGCGGACCGGGCCACGCTGTATGCCTTCTGCCGCGAGCTGGTGGGCGCGGAGCTGCAAGGGGGCATGCGCGAGGAGCTGCTCCAGGCGCTGACGACGCTGGTGTACTCGGTGCCCTCGGGCGCGGCGGCGGCGGTGACGGTGGCCACGGGAGGCTTCGGCCACGACGCGGTGGTGTGGGCGGGCACGCTGCTGTCCACGCCCCTGATGGAGCGCTTCGTGGACCTGCTGGGCGCGCAGGTGCGGGCCCGCGTCACCCGGCAGTGGGCGGACGCGCACGGAGCCACCCTGGCACGTGCGCTGGAGGCGCGCTTCTTCGCGGACGTGCTGCGTCACCTGGACGGGCTGGCCGGTGATTGGACGCGCACGGCGGCGCGGCTTGACGAGGCTCGGGCCGGTCTTTCCTGACGAGGGGCCACGGCCACGCCACCGGTGGGGTAGGGGCTCCCGTCCCGATGGGAGAAATCGGTTCGGGACAGCAACCTGCCGGGTCTTGCAGCCAGCCCCACTCCGCGTGTCCTGTGCTCCCAATCCATTAAGTCGTATCTACGGCCCAGAACTTTACAGGATGGGCCAGGGGTATGCTCGGTGAGCGCGAGAAGTCGTCACTGAAGAAGACGCTGGGCAAGAATGCCCAGGCGGCACGCGTGCGCCAGGAGCTGACCCAGGCGGACGTCGCCGAGCGCATCGACCTGGCCACCGAGGTGTACGGCCGCATCGAGCGCGGCCGCGCCTTCCCCAGCATCCCCACCTTCTGGCGGCTGTGCCACGTGCTGCACGAGTCCGCGGACCGGATGCTGGGGCTGCCCGCGGGCACCATGCCCCCCAGCCCCTTGCAGGTCGCCGAGCCGCCCCCGCCCTACGCCGAGCACCCGCCCGAGCTGCGCCGCCTCATCCGCACCCTCCAGGGCTTCGAGCCCGACGAGTGGCGCGCCCTGCGCAAGCTCCTGGTGACGCTCAAGAAGCAGGCGCGCTGAAGCTCCCGGCGGTCACAGGGCAGGCAGGCGGGCACGGTGTCACTCCGTCCGTGCGCAAGCGGCGGCAATGCGCGATGCTGGAGCCGTCATGAATGGCTCGGACTCGGCCGCCCCGGGCTCGCCACCTCTCGTCCTGTCCTTCCGCCACCTGCTGACCGAGGCGGTCAGCACGTTCCTGGATGAAGCCCGCATGTCGTGCGCGCAGACGGCGGACTCCATTGGCGAGCTCATCGTCACGCTGTCGCGCTACCGCGAGGAAGGCGCGCCGCTGTTCCCCATGGCCTTCGTCTGTGACGACCTGGGGCAGATGCTGGCGCAGCTGGGCGGGCATGACCCCATCGCGATTGGCATCGGTCCCCGCTCGCGGGCCACGATTCAACGGGCGCTGAAGCAGTGCGCGCCGCTGGGTCAGGGCCGCTGGTGGGCGCTGTACCTGCTGCGCGTGCCGGAGGGCTTCGCCTACGGCGTCTTCCGGACGGACCCGTTCCCCCTGGCCGAGACACCGCTGGAGCGCCTGCGCCGGGCGGACGAGGCCGGGGCAGGGGTGATTGGCGTGCTCCAGCTCGCGGACAACGTGCTGGAGCTGCGTGCGTGCGGCGGGCTGTGCCGGCACGTGTACCTGTCCGGTGCGCGCGTGGATGCGTCCTCGCCGCCGGAGGTGCTGGATGAGCTGGCCGATGCCGTCACGGATGGCGTGGCCACCGCGAGCCGCGAGCGCGCCCGGGGCTTCTTCCGCCGCGTCCTCTTCGAGGTGATGCAGGGCTCGCACGGCACGCTGGTGGCGGTGCTGCCCCGGGAGCGCGCGGGCTCGATGCTCTTCGTGGACGGAATCATCCTGCCGCGCCCGCTGGACATCGTCGCGCTGCTGGAGCGCTACCACGCGGACCCCACCGACAGCGCGGCCACCGCCGTGCGCGCCACGGCCCAGCTCCTCCGGGGAATGATGGCCACGGATGGAATCACCGTGCTCCGCGCGGATGGCTGCATCGTGGGCTACAACATCTTCGTGAGGCACCCGGAGACGCTCACGAGCCAGCCCTCCAGCGTCGTCGGAGGCGCGAGGCGGAGAACCTTCGAGGTACTCTGCGCCGCCCTCGGCACCGAGCTGACCGCCGCGCTCATCCGCTCACAGGATGGGGACGTGAGCTGCCGCCGGGCGTGAGTGCGCGGGTCCTGGCTTGAAACAGCCGACCTCGGAGGCGCGGTGGTGGGAGCCGGAGACACATGTTTTCTGCCCGGAATTTCACGCTGTTCATGGTTATCAAGCCGAGTCAGGTGTCCACCGCGTTACGAGCCGGCTGGAGAACCTGCTACGTCAGGTCAGTGACTCAGTACGTTTCACGTCGCGCGGCAGACGCTTGAATTTGCTCTTGTCAGAGGAATCCAGCATTCTTACGCCGCTTTGAAATCCCCCCTGTTCCGCATCGCGCGTACCGCGCTCACTGTGCTGTCGGTGTGTCTCGCTGGCGTCGCCGTCGCAGCGAAGCAACCGGCGGTCGTTATCTCCGGACTTCCCGTGGCGCCTTCGCCAAGCGAAGTCGGCACCGGACTGTGCAGGGCGTCGAGCGAGTCACTCGCTCCGAACGTGGACTTCCCCGCCGATGACGTCAATTTCATCCGGGACATGAATTCGTTCATGGAGACGAGCCGGGACCGCCGCTCGACGTCCGTGCTGCGCATCGTGTTCGACCAGTCGAACAACGCCACTCAGGGCGACCCAACCGACCCCACCAATCCGCAGCCGAGTTATGGGGACTTCGAGAACTCGGTGGCCGGCTGTGGCAGGGGTGGGTGCACGTTTCCCCAGCGCCAGTTCGCTCCACTTGGCGCCCGCTACCGGGGTTACATCAACGTCACGCCTCAATGGGTCGGCGTCCCCATCCACTTCGGCTTCTACACGGACGATGGGGTCGCCTTCGTCATCTATGACCGGGCCGCGAATGCACACCGGGTCATCAATCTGCCTCCACAGCGGTTCTTCCCCACGTGGCGTACAACCAATAGCGTCACGTTCCAGAACCCCGGTCTCTATCCGGTCGAAATCCTCTATGCGCAGGGCGGAAGCGCGGCTGCGCTGGAGTTCTCGACTTACGCGGGAACCTTCACCGACTTCGAGTCGGAGTACGTCACCCCCCCTGTCGTCAAGCTGAACGCTTCAGGCTTCGCCCTGGCCCCGCCGGAGCTGTTCTTCCAGACGGAGAACGGTCGCCCCTCGTTTCCAGAGGATATCGACCGTTGCGAGCAGTGCAGCCGCGAATTCGCCAACGATCCAGGCAACGGTGGCTGCGACCCGTTCTACTACTGCAACGCCGCCGCGCTCTGTGCGCCATGCAACTCGGCCCTCAAGTGCGGCGATTCCTGCGCCCCCTGCGGTCTGTCCACGCCCTACTGCGCAAACATCAATGAACGCACCCAGTGCGTGCAGTGCACCGAGGACAGCCAGTGCGCCAACGGCCGCTGCGACCTGACGGACAACAGCTGCCGCGGCTGCAATGACGACGGCGACTGCCCGAACGGTCGATGCGACATGACGGACAACGTCTGCCGCGGCTGCAACGATGACGGTGACTGCCCCGACAACGGCCGCTGCGACACGGCGACCAACCAGTGCACCGGCTGTAACGACGACAGCGACTGCCCCGGCTCCGTGTGCGACGTGGCCGCCTCCACCTGCGTGGAGTGCACCACCGACGACCACTGCCCCGGCGACCAGGTCTGCGACCCGAACGCCAACGAGTGCAACGAGTGCAATGACGACTCGCAGTGCCCGCGCGGAGAGATCTGCTCCAGCCACCAGTGCACCCCCTGCGCCACGGACGACTCGTGCGCGGGCAACTCCTGCAACTGCTGCCCCAATGGCACCCAGTGCGCGGCCCTGACGCCCGGCGCCTCTCCGTCCTGCGTGGAGTGCACCACCAACAGCCAGTGTGCTCCGGGTCAGGTGTGCGACGCGCTCAACGGCACCTGCGTGGACTCGGTGCCCGAGTGCAACACCGCCGACGCCTGCGGCCCCGGCTGCGCGAAGTGCCCCGGCGAGCGTCCCTTCTGTCTGGACGGCGAGGTCTGCGTCCAGTGCCGCAACGACATGGAGTGCAGCGACGGCCAGTTCTGCCTCAGCGGCGAGTGCACCGCCTCCACCACCGACCGGCACTGCGGCGTGCGCGGCACCGCCTGCGAGGGCGACACGCCCTTCTGCCTCTCCGACGGCTCCGTGCAGGGCAGCGCCTGCGTGGGCTGCCGCGACGACAACGACTGCGGCAGCGGCCAGTGCAACCCCACCACCCGCACCTGTGACAACGCCGGTGCGTGCGCGGTGACCTGCAACCAGGGGCTCGTCTGCAACGGCAGCACCTGCGTGGAGTGCTTCGCCGACGCGCACTGCCCCTGCGGCGGCACCTGCGACGTCTCGACCAACAGCTGCTCCACCTCCTGTGAGGACAGCGGAGACTGCCTCGGCGTGCAGTACTGCTCGCCGGATACGCAGGAGTGCGAGCGCGGGCGCCGCAAGCCCGGCACCAAGCCCCAGGGCGGTGCCTTCTGCTGCGGCACCACCGCCGATGCCACTCCCGCCGGAAGCACCACCGTCCTGGTGCTGCTCGCCGCCGGCCTCCTGCTCCTCCGCACCCAGCGCCGCGCACGATGAAGCCCTCGCACCTTCCGCTCCTCCTCCTCGCGCTGGGCCTGTCCACCGTCGCCACCGCCCAGCCGGACACGCGCTTCAACGCCCAAATCTTCCGCCCGTCCGGCGCGCCTCAGGACCTGGTGGTCGTGACGCAGTCGCGCCCGCTGTCGCACCTGTCCGTGGCGGGAGGCCCGTACCTCAGCTACTCGCTCAACCCGCTGACGCTGGTGCCCGAGGGCGGGGACCTGGGGAAGATTTCCCTCGTCGGCAACCGCCTCCAGCTCGACGCCATGGCCAGCGTGGGCCTGTTCGACTGGGCCGAGGTGGGCGTCGACATGCCGCTCATCCTCGCGCAGGGCGGAGAGAACCTGGAGGTCATCGGCACGGAAGGCAGCGTGGAGAGCTTCGTGCTCGGCGACCTCCGGCTCACCGGCAAGGTGGCCGTACCCGGCCTTCGCAGGCCCGCGGAGGGCAAGGGCTTTGGCGCGGCGCTGACGCTCAACGTGAGCTTCCCCACCGGCGCCCAGGAGGCCTTCGCCGGTGACGGAGAGATGACGTGGGCACCGGGCGTCGTGCTGGACTACCGCTTCGGCAACGGCATCCTCATCGCGCTCAACGGCGGCTTCTGGAAGCGGCCGGACCACGTCTTCAACGGCGTGTCGGTGGGAGACATGATGCCCTTCGGCGTGGGCACCGAGGTGCCCATCATCCGCGGCAGCGGCATCACCGCGGTGGGCATGGTGCACGGCGCCGTGGGCCTGGAGAAGCTTCCGGACGAGCCCCGCCAGGTGCCCGCCGAGCTGCTCATCGGCCTGCGCTGGTACAGCTCCACCGGCCTCACCTTCACGTTCGGCGGTGGCGCGGGCTGCGGGTGCTCGCTCGCGTCGCCCACGCTGAGCTTCTTCACCTCCATCATCTGGGTGCCGGCGAAGACGCGCGAGTGGGAGGCGCTGGAGCGCTTCAAGGAGCCTCCCGAGCCCACCCCGCCGCCTCCGCCGCCGGTGGACCCGGACGGAGACTCGGTGATTGGCGGAGGCGACCTGTGCCCGGACGTGGCGGGCCCCGTGGGGAACTCGGGCTGCCCGGACACGGACAGGGACGGCGACGCCGTGGTGGACCGGCTCGACAAGTGCCCGGACCAGCCGGCCGGCAGCCGGGGCCGCGACGGGTGCCCGCTCGCGCGCCGCGACGGGAACAAGATTGTCATCCTGGAGCAGGTGAACTTCGCCACGGACCAGGACGTCATCCTCTCCGAGTCCTTCCCCATCCTGGAGGAGGTGGCCCGGGTGATGAACGAGAACCCGGAGGTCGACCGCATCCTGGTGGAGGGCCATACCGACTCGCGCGCGAGCGACGCGTACAACCTGGAGCTGTCGCGGCGGCGCGCGGCCAGCGTCATGCGCTTCCTCATCGAGAGCGGCGTGGTGGCGGAGCGGCTGTGCTCGCAGGGCTTCGGCCGCAGCCGGCCGCTGGCCGACAACGCGACGGAAGAGGGCATGGCGCTCAACCGCCGCGTCGAGTTCACCATCCAGCCGCCGAGCGACGGGCCCCGCCCGCCGTGCCCGGAGGAAGGGCTCGACAAGAAGGGCAAGCGCATCCGCGTGAAGCCGCCCCTGTTCAAGGGGAAGGAAGCGGCTCCGGCTCCGGCCCCGAAGAAGTAGACGCGCCCCTCCTCTCACCGAGGAGGAGGGGCTGCTGTCACGAGCGCGGGCAGCACCCCGCGCTACGGAACGACGAACTCCGCCGCCGAGCGCCGCCGTCCCGCGACGACGGAGACCACCGCGCGGCCAGTGCCCACCGCCGTCACGCGGCCATCAGGCGACACGGACACCACCGCGGCATCCGAGGTGAACCACTCCAGCGGCACGCTCTCGAGCACGACGCCGTTGCGGTTGTAGGCGCGGGCCTGGAGCTGCACGGACTGGCCCCGCCGCTGGAAGGCATGGTGGGTGAGATTCAGGCCCAGGCGCGCGAAGTCCGCCGGCACCACCTGCACGGCGATGGCGCGGCTGAGGTGTCCCAGGATGGCGGTGACGGTGGCGGTGCCGGGACGCCCGGCCACGAGCTGACCGTCCTCCACACGCACCACCAACTCGTCGGAGGTGCGGAACTCGGGGACGGCGTCCGGGAGCGCGTCGCCCTGCTCGCTCCTCGCCACCACGCGCAGCTTGATGACGCGACCCACTTCCATGAAGTCCGCGCCTGGAGCCCTCACGTCGAGCGAGTTGAGGATGGTGAGGTCCAGCGGAATCGCCGTGCGAATCTTGCCGCCGGTGACGCCGATGGTCGTCTTGCCGGACTTGCGCACCGTCACCACGCCGTCCTGGACGAGGGCCACGTCCGTGGCGGAGCTGGTCCACCGCAGCTTCGGGTCGGACATCCGCTGGCCCTCCGTATCGAGGACCACGTACTCCAGCTTCACGTTCTGGCCCGGAGTCCGCAGGTACTTCGTCTCCAGCGGCTGGACGGTGATGGTGCCAGGGGACGGACCGCAGGCGCTCAGCAGCCCGAGGACGAGAACAAGGACGGAACGGAAGGGAAGGCGCGTCTTCACGGCGGATGGGGGCGGAGAGCAGCGGCCATACTAACGCCACGCAGAGGCCCCGGTGGGAAAAGGGTCCGCTCCGTTCATGGCTGCACGCCTGCCGCGCTCGCGCGCCACCTGGAGGCTCACCGTCCAGGCAGACGGCGACTCTTGTGCCGCCTTACCTCATGCCTGGGCATCCCACTGCAAACGGGGGACGTGGCCCGTCGGACGGGGACCCGGGGCCAGGGCCAGGGGCGGCACATAGAGGCCCACCCGCTCGCGCTTCCACCAGGTGCCGGTGCGCCGCCGCTCCTCCAGGTCGGCCATCTTGTAGTCGTAGAGCACCGCGCGGACCATGCGAGGAGGCTCGTCCGGGAAGGGGTTGCCTTCGAGCAGCCTCAGCACCTCCGGCGAGCCCTCCAGCAGCCGTCCAAGGAAGGCGATGAACCAGCTCGTCGGAGCCCCCAGCGCCGCGAACCACATCTGCCAGTCCAGGCGTGGCTGGTGGGGCGCCACCAGCCGGGGAGGCCGCTCGGGGTCGCCCACCTTGTAGCGGAACGAGTATTCCTTCCAGTGCTCCCCGTCCTCGGAGCCCTCGACGAGGATTTCCGGGCGCTCCACCGTCATCACGCTGAAGAGGCCATACGAATTCACGGAGCGCAGCGGCCGCGCGCGGGCCTCCAGCCACCTCAACGTGCCCCGCACGCGCTCATGGCGGAGGGGCCACGAGTCGAAGCGGCGAAGCACCTCGGACACGCCGAGCACCAGCACCGGAGCGGCCACCACCGTGGACAGCGCCGCGCGCCACCAGGGCTGCGTCCGGGCGGGCCCCTCGGCCTCCAGCGGCAGCACGCGCCGCAGCGCCGCGTCGTCCAGCAGCCACAGCCCCAGCGCCAGCGCCTGGTAGTTGAAGAAGCCGTAGTTGCCCGTGGTGAGGATGGCGCCCTGCAACCCCGCGAAGGCCCAGAAGGCGAGCTGCCGTACCTTCCGAGGGCCCAAGACGAGGAACGGCACACCCGCCTCCAACCCGAGCGTGGCCGCGGTGGACGCGCTCTGGAACCCGGGGGGCAGGTGGTGCGCGTACCAGCCGCCGCGCGTGGGCAGCGGCGCCGTCTCGTAATAGTGGTTCAGCGCCGTCAGCTCGCGCCACGTCTCGTCCCCCGACTGGAGCTTGCTGATGCCAGAGCCGAAGTAGAGCCGGAACACGAGCAGCCGGAAGAGGAACACGTCCAGCGCGGAGGGCGCGTCCCGGCCCAGGCCCGGCCTCAGCCCTCCAGGCGCGGTGAGCGCCGACAACAAGCCCATCTCCAGCAACAGCACGTCCCACTGGAAGGAGAGGAACTCGCGACCCACCGAGACATAGGAGAGGTACAGCCCCCACAGCAGCGACACCGTGAGCCGGGGCGCGAGGTTGAAGAGCAGCGCGAGTGACAGCAACTGCCCCGCGCGGCACCCACGCACCAGCGCGGCATCGGACGCGTCCAGCCAGAACACCGTCGGCGTCAGCCGCCAGCGCTCCCGTTCTGGCTCCGCCAACTTCTCCGCGGCCAACCGCTCGCGAATCGGACGGATGCCCCGGCTCCCATAGAGGCCGAGCACCTGCCGCCCCAGCGAGGTGAAGGCGATGAGGAACGCGCCGCCCGTCAGCCGGAGGAAGGCCCAGCGCACCAGCCGGTACTCATGCGGAACCACCGCGCGCCCGAAGAGCCACGCATCCACTCGCGCCGCCGAGCGTCGGTTGCGGGCGATGAGGGCATACGCGCCTCGCGCCACGTGCAGCACGCCGGGCAGCAGCCCCACCCTCGCCACCACCCGGGTGCCCGCGCGGGGCGACCAGGCGAGCATCCGGAAGACCGCCTCCGCGCCCTGGGACACGCGCCCGGAGGGCTCCACCAACTGCATGGCCCGGCGCAGGTCCGCCTTGCGGAGGCCGAGCAGCCAGCGATGCCACCACCGGCCCGGCTCGAAGCGCACACGCCCTCGCGTGCTCAATCGCCACCGCGCCACCCAGCGGCGGCAGAAGCCACAGTCCCCGTCGAAGAGCACGAGCGGACGCGGCGCGGCCCCACGCATGACTCTCTCCACCATGCGGGAAGGTGGGGTGCCCTCTCGCGTCGCGGCTGCCCTCTCCCGTGCAGACCGGCCGCCCCCGGAGCAGGAGACCCGGCGAGCCGTGTGTCACCTGTCCCAGGAGTCCAGGTGACGTACGGCACGGGTGCCTACGTTCACGGCATGAGCGAGCCCAAGGGGAAGGCGAAGCGCGTCGTCGAATTGGTGCCTGGCATCCACCACTGGACCCTGTCCGATGACCGCATCGGCGGCTCGCGCAGCGACGCGTACGCGGTGGTGGACGAGGATGGGGCCGTCGTCCTCATCGACCCGCTCCCCATCGACCAGGACACACTGCGCGAGCTGGGCAACCTCGCCGCCATCGTCCTGACAGCGGGCAACCACCAGCGCTCGGCGTGGCGCTTCCGCAAGGCCTTCAGCATCCCGGTGTGGGCACCCGAGGGCGCGCACGGCCTGGAAGAAGCGCCGGACTACACCTACGTGGCGGGCGAGACGCTGCCCGGGGGCCTCGTCTCCTTCCACACGCCAGGCCCCACGCTGGCCATGTACACGCTGTGGGTGCAGCAGCATCCGCGCAGCGTGGCCTTCATCTCGGACCTGCTGGCGCACGAGAGCCCGGGCACGCCGGAGTTCGTCCCCAGCGAGTACCAGGACGACCCGCTCCGCACCCGGCACAGCGTCCAGCGCATCCTGGACCACCTGCCGGTGCAGACCGTCTGCTTCGCGCACGGCGAGCCCATCATCGGTGACGGCGCCGCCGCGTTGCGCCGCGCGCTGCAGGAGGACATGGAGTCCCCCGCCACGCCCGCGCCCTGACTCAGCCGGGCTCGCCCTCGCGCACCAGCACGTGCCCCGCGTCCAGGCCGGGGGCGACGAGGTGCAGCACCTCACCCGCCTCCGCCCGGTCCAGCAGTCCGCTCAGCGCGGGCAGGTCCGTGACAGCCACCCGCCGCGTGGGCGGCAGGGGCACGCGCCGCTCCATCGCCTCCGCCACACGCGCGCCGTCCGACACGTCCGACTCGTAGACGAAGGTGCGCTCACCGTACTCATGGCCTCCGGGCACACGGCCCACCAGGCGCAGCGGGCCCAGTCGTGAGTGGATGCGGACGCTCGGGTTGTCCCACTGGGCCACGCCGCGCAGCCGGCGCGCGCGCAGCATGGCCAGCGTCAGCACCTTCACCCACGGCGCGGCGCCGGTGCCCGGAAGGAAGCTCAGCAGCGACACGCCGATGAACAGGCCCGGCGTTACCGAGGGCGCCGCGTAGTACGCCGCGCCGATGGTCGGGTCCTCGTCGGCCAGCCCGAGCCGCTCGCGCACCTCCGGCCTCACCATCCGCGCCGGGCACCGCAGCAGACCGATGGCCCCCGGCAGCAGGTACAAGTCCGACAGCACCCAGCGCGGCACGCCGATGCCACCGAAGGCGAGCTGGTTCAGCAGCAGGTACTGCTGCGCCAGCTCCAGGTTCCGCTCCGCGGGCAGGTACCGCACCGGCAGCCCCAGCGGAGCCAGGTCCAGCGACTCCGCATGCGCCCCCGAGCCCAGCGCCACCAGGGACACGCCAGGGTGCTGGGAGAGAAACGCCTCCGCTCCTCGGGTCAGCGCGCTCGCGTCACGCATCGGCTTCGATGTCCTTCGCCACCGCGTCCAGCCGGTACTCGTCCGGAATCCGCACCGCCGCCGCGTCCACCTGCGCGCGCGACACGAGGCAGCGCGACGAGCCACCGCCCTTCTCGCACAGCTCGCGCATGGTGAGCGGCACCACGCGCATGCCCAGCAGGGCCAGCCGCGCACGCACCGCGTCCGGCACCACCGAGGGCGCCAGCAAATCCCGACCCAGCGGCAGCCCGTTGGTGGCGTAGCCCTTGATTTCGTCCTCCGTCACCGTGAGCAGCCGCTGCTCACCGAAGCGCTCGCGCAGCAATGCGTACGAGGCCGGAGCGATGACGTCCGCGCACACCATCAGCCGGTCCACCACGGGCAGCGGGAGCACGGCCATGTTGCCATGGAAGGCGGGCTCGCGGACCTGCACGCGCACCACCTCGCCGGGGAAGTAGCGCGCCGCGGCCTCCAGCCCATCGAGCGTGGTGCGCCCGCCCCAGAACAGCAGCGTCACACCGTCGAAGGTGGCCACGTCGCCGTGCGCCTCCCAGATGCCCACGCCCGGGTCCACCACTTCCAGCCCCAGGCTTCGGGCCAGGGGCGCCCAGTGCTCGCGCTCGGTCTGTCGGTGCGCGCTCATCATCCGGGGCAGCAGGAACAGCGGCGGCGCGCCCTCGCGCGGGACGACCTGCCCGCACTCCGCGGCGTAGGGCATGCCCGTCAGCAGCTCGGACGGAGACGGCAGCGCCACCACCGTGCCGCCGCGCGCCTCGAGCTCCCGCGCCAGCGTCAGCCATTCCCGGCGGGCCTGTCGCGCATCCACCTGCGGGGCCTCGCGACTGCGGAAGTTGTTCCGCCCACGCAGGGCCCACGCGCGCCCCGGGGGCGACATCAGGAAGAGGTCCATGGTGGAAGCACTTCTACTCCTCCCGCCTTCCGCGCCGCCACGGCGTGCATTCCCGGAAGCGTCCTTCCTGGCAGGCCCTCCACGCAGGGCGCCTGCCCGGGCGCACCGGCCTGTAAAGGCTTCCGACGGAAAAGGCCCGCGGGCCTCCGCCGTTCTCCCCTTGCCGAAGCGGCCCGCGGCGTTGCACGGGGCGCACGCACGGACCGACACACCCCACGCCCCACACACGGAGAGCACCATGAGCACCGAGAAGAAGGTCAAGAAGGTGAAGGAGCTGTTCGTGCAGGACCTGGCGCGCATCCAGGGCGGCGCCGACAAGCCACAGAAGCCGCCGAAGTGCCCGGAGTACACCACCCTCGCCTGTGGTGAAGAGCCCGACGGCTGCTCCGGCTGCTGAGTCCTACACTCCGGCGGGAGCAGCTCATCGGCTCCCGCCGGTCGTTTCCCTCCTGGCGCCGGGCGCGCGGGTTCCGGAGCGGAAGGACGCGCCGACCGGGCCCTGGCCGATAAGTGCACGCTGGCGCACCCTCCGTGCATCTTCTTCGTAGTCACCCGGGCGCGGCCGGGACAGGCTCCGTCCCCACGTGGACGAGACGAGCCTTCCCGACCCCGAAGCCCTTCGCACCCTCTTGAAGACCGCCCTGGAGCTGCCCGCGCTACAACCGCACGCGGCGCGACTGGAGCGGCTGGTGGACGACTACGCACGGGGCGTGGCGCGCAAGGATGCGCCGCTCGGCGTCGCGCTGGTGGGAGCCACCGGCGCGGGCAAGTCCACCCTCCTCAACGCGCTGGCCGGGCAGTCGCTGTCGCGCGAGGGAGTGGACCGGCCCACCAGCACCGCCGCCACCGTGTTCGCTCCGGAAGGCGCCGCCGCGGACGCGCTGGCCCAGACGGGCGCGCGGGTGGTGCGGTACGCGCCCGGGCCGCAGGGCCTGTGGGGCGGGCAGGTGTTCATCGACACGCCGGACCTCAACAGCGTGGCCACCACCCACCGCGACGTGGCGCGCGCCGCGCTGGAGCGCGCGGACGTAGCGCTGGTGGTGATGCACCGGGGCAGCGTGGCCGAGGCCTCGCAGGTGGAGTTCCTCGCGGAGTTCGCCCGCCGCCGCGCGCTCGTCTTCATCCTCAACTTCGCGGACGAGCTGTCCCCGGAGTCCCGCGAGACGCTCAAGGCCCAGGTGCGCCGCGTGGCCTCCGAGCAGTACGGCCTGCCCCAGGAGGACGTGCCCGTCTTCACCATCAGCGCGCTGGCGGCGAAGGACGGCCGCGACGTGTCCGGTGAGTTCGGCGCCCTGCTCTTCCACCTGCGCGGGCTGGCCACGCAGGCGGTGGCCGCGCGGGTGCGGCGCACCAACGCGCTCGGAGCGCTGGAGGAGGTGTCGTCCCGGGTGGGCACGGCGCTCCAGGAAACGGACGCACTGCTGGCGCGCACCCGCGACGCGCTGGGCTCGGGGCTGGAGAAGGCGGCGGAGGCACTGCGCGCGGACTTCGACGCACGGCTGCGGCTGGCGCACGGTCATCTCGCGGCGGAGGTGCGGCGGCAGGCCGGTGGCCGCTTCTGGGGGCCCGCGGCCTGGGGGCTGCGGCTGTCCCTATGGGGAGCAAGCGGGCTGGGTGCGGCGGCGCTGGTGGGGCGGGCCAGCCTTCCGGCGGGGCTGGCCGTGGCGGCGGCCTCCACGGCGCTGGACGCGGTGCGAGGACGCACGCGCGCTCGGGCCGCGGAAGCCGCGGTGGTGGAGCCCTTCGAGGACGACTTCGGCGTGGAGTCCGCCGCGCGCACGGCGCTGGCGGAGGCGCGCAGCGTGGTGCGGGCCGGCGGACTGGAGCCCGCGCTGCTGGGCGTGCCGGACGTGGACGCGCTGCTGGACGCGGTGCGGGGGGCGCGCGCCGGAGCGTGGCGCTACACGGCCACCACCGGCGTGGGGGAAGCGGTGGCCGGCTGGTGGCGCACCGCGCGCTGGCTGGTGCTGCCGCTCATCAACCTGCCACTGCTGGCGCTGCTGGGACACGTGGGCTGGCGCGTGGTGCGCGCCTACGTGGAAGGCCCCCTGTTGCCGATGGAGTACTTCGTCAACGCGGGGGCCCTCTTCGTGCTGCTCGCCGGGGCGGGCGCGCTGCTGGCCTCAGCGAGTCTCGCTGGGGCCGCTCGCCGTGCGGGCGCGGCTGGGCGCGCGCGCTTCGTCGAGGCCCTGGCCGCCCTGGGCGGGAGGCTGATTGAGGCCGTCGATGATGGTCTGCGCCCCGGGCGGGAGGCCGCGAAGCGCCTCTTGGCGCTCAGGTGACATGGACACCACCGGCTGGCCCGGGGTGTGCGAGCCGTCGTTGCTGGCCATGAGGGTCTGCTGGCCCGCATCCTTGCAGATGGGCGCGGCCACGCGGGTGTCACGCACCGGGTCACCGTAGCCGGCGATGCGCGCCGGGACAGACGGGTTGTTCCAACCCTTGCCCACCTCACGCGCCACCTTGAAGTGCAGGTGCGCGCCGCAGGCCCAACCGGTGGAGCCGGAGAAGCCGATGAGCTGGCCCTCCCTCACGCGGTCTCCCGGCTTCACCACCACGGCGCTGAAGTGGAGGTACTGCGTCTCCAGCCCATCACCGTGGGAGACAACGACGTAGTTCGCGTACGGAGCGAACTTCTCGTCGCAGCCACCCTTCGTGCTGTCACCACGCGCCAGGCGCACCACACCGTCGCGCGCGGCGACGATGGGAGTGCCATCCGGCATGCGGAAGTCCCAAGCGTACGTGTCGTTGTGCTGATGGCTGCCGGTGTCGTGTCCCTGGCTCACCGTGTGGATGCGGCCACAGGAGAAGGGGACGCCGACCTCGGGCATGTTGTCCGAGTGGTTGGCAGTCGAGTGGGGAACCGAGGGCGCCGAAGCCAGGAGGGAGCTTACGAGGAGGGCGGAGAGGTTCATATCGGGGCGGGCAGGAAACGGAGGCAAGTGCCCCCGATATTTCCCACGTCATTTTCGCAGATGCCCGCGCGCCCTGCGACCAGGGGTGCTGTGCTCCGTTCTCCTTCCTGGAGGAGTACACGCATGCCCGTAGAGGGAAGAACGCGTCTTTGGCGCTGGAGTCTCTGCCTGCTCGTCTGCTGGACGGCCTGCCGCAGCGGACCCGAAGCACTGCCCACTTCCGCTCCGGAATCAACCTCGCGCACCCATGTCGCCACTCTGGCGCTGGTGGGGGTGAAGGTGCTCCCGATGACGGGTGGAGACGGAGTGCTGGAGGATCAGACGGTGCTGGTGGACGGGGACCGCATCGTCGCGCTGGGACCGACGGCTTCCACGCCCGTCCCCGAGGGAGCGACGCGGGTGGAGGGGCGTGGACGCTGGCTGATGCCGGGGCTGGCGGACATGCACCTGCACCTCCAGCAGGGGACCGGGACGGCGGGCGACAACGCGGGGCTGCAAATGCGGCTACTGCTGGCCAACGGCGTCACCACCGCGCGGGCGCTGGGTGCCGCGCCGACGGGACTGGAGCTGCGCGCGCGGGTGGCGAAGGGCGAGGTGCTGGGGCCCCGGCTGCTGGTGTCCGGCCCCTCCTTCCATGGCAAGTCGGTGCAGGGGCCCGAGGCGGCGCGCCAGCGCGTACGCGAGCAGAAGGCCGCGGGCTTCGACCTGCTCAAGACGCACGGCGGGCTGGGGCGCGAGACGTACGACGCGATGATGGCCGAGGCGAAGGCGCAGGGGCTGCGCGTGAACGGCCACGTGACGCCGGATGTGGGGCTGGCGCACGCGCTGGCCTCGGGGCAGCAGTTGGAGCACCTCGACGGGTGGCTCGCCGCGCTGCTGCCACCGGGTGACCCGGCGGTGGTGGACCAGCTCGACTTCACCGACGCGCTGGAGCGGATGGACGCGGCGCGCATCCCCGCACTGGCGGAGGCCACGCGGAAGGCGGGAGTGTGGAGCTCGCCCACGCTGGAGCTCTTCGAGCTGCTCTCGAGCGCCGACCAACTCGACATGCTGCGGGCGAGGCCGGAGCTGCGCTACGCGCCCCCAGCGGCGGTGGAGGCGTGGACGAAGGCCCTTTCCGACCCGGAGCTGACGGGAGCACCCGCCGCGCGAAGGCAGCGCTTCGTGGAGCTGCGGCGTCAGGTGGTGCGGGGACTGCACACGGCGGGAGCGGGACTGCTGGTGGGCTCGGACTCGCCGCAGTTCTTCATGGTGACGGGCTTCGCGGTGCACCGGGAGATGGAGGCCATGGCCGCGGCGGGGTTGCCGGCGCACGCGGTGCTGGAGGCGGCCACGCGCGGCGCGGCGGAGTACCTGGGCGAGTCCGCCGAGTGGGGCACGGTGGCGCCCGGCCGCCGCGCGGACCTGCTGCTGCTGGACGCGGACCCGCGCAAGGACGTGCGCAACACGCGCGCTCTCTCCGGCGTGGTGTTGCGCGGCCGGTGGCTGCCACGCGCGGAGCTGGACGCGATGCTGGCGGAGGTGGAGTCGGCGGTGAAGGCGAAGGCGCCCTGAGCCTGGAGTGCGTCGTCCTCCCCTCCCCCGCTCACTTCCCCTCGCGCTGGCGCAGCCAGTTAGCGATGGCACGCTCGCACTCGGCATGGCGGTCGAGGAAGGCGAAGTGCCCGCTGTCCACCTCCACATAGGTCGCGAGCTTGCCCAGGCGCTCGGCGAAGGCGCGCATGGAGCGCGTGGGCATCATGGAGTCGGTCCGCCCCTGCACCACCAGCGTGGGGACCTGGTGCGTGGGCGCCTGCGACACGGCCCCGGAGACGAGGACCAGGCCCCGCAGCTCGATGCGGGGATGGGAGACCCGGCTCACGAGGACGCTGGCCCCCGCGCCTCCATTGGACAGCCCGCCCAGATAGACGCGGCGGATGCCCCAGCTCGCGAGCCAGTCCAGCGTCGCCTCCAGCGTGCGCTCCCCCTGGGGTGACCACCAGTCCCCGGCGGGGCCCACCGAGGGGCAGACAGTGAGCGCGGAGATGGCCTGGGCCGCCCGCGCCATCTGCCAGCAATACACGGCGAAGTTGCCCGCGTAGCCATGGAGGAAGACGACGGCCGTATCGGACGAAGCGCCGTCGGGCGGCGAGATGACCAACGTGTCGAAGGACTTCGAGGATTGGAGGCCCAGGTACGTGGCGACGGCGGGAGTGGCGAACGCGCCCTCGGCGGCGTCCATCCGGTCGAACGCGGACTCCAGCGCGGAGATGAAGTCGCGCGAATCCGAGCGCGGCACGCCACCGGACAGCACCAGCGCGTGGGCCGCGAGCAGCGTTCCATCCCGCTCGGCGACAAGGCGGTTCACCCACCGGTGGCCCCGGTCCGGCAGGCGCAGGGTCTCCACGTGGGTGCCGTCCGCGAACACCATTCGCGCCAGGGCGATGAGCAGCAGGACAGCGAGCCCCGCCCGCGTCAGCCCCCGGCGCTTCCGCCAGGGCCGCGACACGAGTCCGGCCGACACGAGCGCGAAACCCACGGCGTAACCCCAGCCCGAAGGCGAAGCGCCGACGAAGCCCGCGGCGGCCAGCAGCAGCAGGGCCCACGGGACGGCGACGAGCCCCAGGACGAACCCGAGCCACCCCCTCCGCCGCGACACCACCGCCGGAGGTGCAATGGAGCCGGACAGCGGCTGCATCACGAACAGGGAAGACGAAGAGGCCATGCAACCGAGCATGCGGGCCCGGGCCCGCATGCTGGACCGCCCGAGGCCGAGCGGTCCGGAAGCGACGGTGAGCGGCCGCTCGCGCCCGCCGGAATGACGCACCCGGCTGAGGCCACCCGACCCGAGCGGCGCCGGGCCGCCCGCCTGCCTTTGAACTTAGTGACTGGTCACTTGTTAAGTTTGGCGTTATCCTCTGGGTGAAATGGCCTCGAAGACCTCTCCGCCGGAAGGGCAGCGCCCTCCCCGCCGCACCCAGCAGGAGCGCCGCGAGACGACGCGCCGCAAGCTGCTGGACGCCACCATCTCCACGCTGGTGGAGCTGGGCCATGCGCGGCTGACGACGGTGGAGGTCGCGAAGCGGGCGGGTCTCTCGCAGGGCGCCCTCTTCACGCACTTCGACACCAAGGAGGAGCTGCTCGCCGCGGCGGTGGAGCACCTCTTCCCGCGCATCATCCAGGACTACCTGGCGGGCGTCGGGGCCCGGCCGTCGAGCAGGGACCGCGTCGCGGCGGCGGTGGACATGCTGTGGGCCGCGTACCAGCGCCCGGAGCTGCAGGCAGCCATCGAGCTGTACGTGGCGGCGCGCACGGACCCGGAGCTGCGGGCGGCGCTGGAGGCGGTGGACGGGCCGCACCGGGAGAACCTGCACCGCGTCGCTCGCGAGCTGTTCCCCGAGGTGGCCACCACGCACCCCGACTTCGACGCGGTGGTGGAATTGGCGCTGGACGCGGTGCAGGGCGCCGTTGTCGGAGGCAGCGCCCGGCCGAACGACCCGGCCCACCGCCGCATGCTGGACACACTCACGCGCTTCATGCGCACCGCGTTCTCACCCACCCCGGAGCGGCCTCGCCGCCGCTCCCGTCCATAGGAGGCCCAGCATGGACGCAGCACGCATCCCCGACCTCATCACCCCCGCCATTCCCGTCTTCCTCATCACGGTCATCGCCGAGGCGTTCTGGGTGAAGAAGCTGCGGGACGAGGGACGGCCGCTGGTGGGCCATACCTGGAAGGACTCCATCGCCAGCATGTCGATGGGGCTGGGCAACGCGGCCATCAACCTGGGGTGGAAGTTCGTCGCCTTCGCCGGCTACCTCGCGCTCTACCACCTGACGCCGCTGCGCATGGGCACGGGCGTGGTGGCCTGGGTGCTGCTCTTCTTCGCAGAGGACCTCTGCTACTACTGGTTCCACCGCGTCCACCACGAGAGCCGCTTCTTCTGGGCGTCCCACGTGGTGCACCACTCCAGCCAGCACTACAACCTCTCCACGGCGCTGCGGCAGACGTGGACGCCGCCCACGGCCTGGGTGTTCTGGGCGCCGCTGGCGCTGCTGGGCTTCCACCCGGTGATGATTGTCGTGCAGCAGGGCGTCAGCCTGCTCTACCAGTACTGGATTCACACCGAGGCCATCGGCCGGCTGCCGCGCCCGCTGGAGTGGTTGCTGAACACGCCGTCGCACCACCGCGTGCACCACGCCGCCAACCCGCGCTACCTCGACAAGAACTACGCGGGCATCCTCATCATCTGGGACCGGCTCTTCGGCACCTTCGAGCCCGAGGGCGAGAAGCCCGTGTACGGGCTGACGAAGAACCTCCAGACGCACAACCCGCTGCGCATCGCCTTCCACGAGTTCGGGGCCATTGCCCGTGACGCGCTGAAGCCCGGCCCGTGGCGGCACCGGCTGGGCTACGTCTTCCGCAACCCGGCCTGGAAGCCGGAGCCGCTGACGCCTCCCTCGGCGCCGCCGTCGCCGGAAGCCGCCCGGCCGTCGGCCTGAAGTCTCCTCCAGTGTCGGGCCCTCCCCCCGGAGGGCCGTGAGGTGTTGAGCACTGGGCCTCCGTGAGGGCCCTGTCCTCATGCTGCCCTCGCGTGCGGCTTCCCACCCGCATGCGGAGGCGCTAAGCCACACGGCACCTTCCGCGCGAGCAGCCGAGGAGAAAGAGGAGCCATGACCGAGCGTGAGCTGTGGCAGCGGTACCAGCGTTATCTGTGCGTCGTGCCGTCCGTGGGGTTCACGCTCGACGTCTCGCGCATGCACTTCCCGGCGGACTTCCTGGAGCGGATGCGCCCGCTCATGGAAGAGGCCTTCACGTCCATGGAGGCGCTGGAGAAGGGCGCCATCGCCAACCCGGATGAGCAGCGCATGGTGGGCCACTACTGGCTGCGCGCGCCGGAGCTGGCCCCGGAGCCGGGGCTGAAGAAGGAAATCACCGACATGGTGGCGGCCGTCCACGACTTCGCGCGGAACGTGCACGCCGGCAAGGTGAAGCCGCAGAAGGCGCAGCGCTTCACACATCTCCTATTGGTGGGCATCGGCGGCTCGGCGCTGGGGCCGCAGCTGGTGGCGGACGCGCTGGGCACGGCGACGGACACGATGCAGGTGTCCTTCTTCGACAACACGGACCCTGACGGCATGGACCGGGTGCTGGCGCAGCTGGGTGACAGGCTGGCGGAGACGCTCACGCTGGTCCTCACCAAGTCGGGCGGCACCAAGGAGACGCGCAACGGCATGCTGGAGACCGAGCGCGCCTACCAGGCGAAGGGGCTCGACTTCAGCAAGCACGCGGTGGCCGTCACGGGGACGGGCAGCGAGATGGACAAGCACGCGCGCAAGCAGGGCTGGCTGCGCACCTTCCCGATGTGGGACTGGGTCGGCGGCCGCACGTCGGTGCTGTCCGCGGTGGGCCTGCTGCCGGCGCGGCTGCAGGGACTGGACATCGACGGGCTGCTGACGGGCGCGCGGGAGATGGACGCGGCGACGCGGCAGCGCGACGTGGCGAAGAACCCGGCCGCGCTGCTGGCGCTGATGTGGCACCACGCGGGCGGAGGGCGCGGCGCGAAGGACATGGTCATCCTGCCGTACAAGGACCGGCTGCTGCTGATGTCCCGCTACCTCCAGCAGCTCGTCATGGAGTCGCTGGGCAAGGAGAAGGACCTGGACGGCAAGGTGGTGAACCAGGGCATCGCCGTCTACGGGAACAAGGGCTCCACGGACCAGCACGCGTACGTGCAGCAGCTCCGCGAGGGCGTGAACAACTTCTTCGCCACCTTCATCGAGGTGCTGAAGGACCGCCAGGGTGCAACCTTCGAGGTGGAGCCCGGCGTCACCAGCGGGGATTACCTGCTGGGCTTCCTGCTGGGCACGCGCCGCGCGCTGTACGAGAAGGGCCGCGAGTCCATCACCCTCACCGTGCCGGACGTGAGCGCGCACACGGTGGGCGCGCTGATTGCTCTCTACGAGCGCGCGGTGGGCTTCTACGCGAGCCTGGTGCACATCAATGCCTACCACCAGCCGGGTGTGGAGGCGGGCAAGAAGGCCGCGGGCGCGGTGCTGGAGCTGCAGCACAAGCTGACGGCGCGCCTGGGCGAGGCCCGCGCGGAGCCCCGCTCCGCCGAGCAGCTCGCCGCGGACCTCGGCATGCCGGACGAGGTGGAGACGGTGTTCAAGGTGCTGGAGCACCTGGCCGCCAACCCGGACCGGGGCGTGCTGCGCTCCGGAGGCCCGGGGCCCTCGGAGGTGCGCTACCGCGTGAAGTGACGGCGTGGAGACGGCGGGGGGCGCGAGGTCGGGTCGCCCAGCATGGCTACCGGGCCTCGCCCTCGCTGCCACCGAGCCCCGCCCGCTCCTTCCGGCACAGCTCCGCCAGCCAGTCGTAGGCGGCTCGCACGCGCGGGCTTCGCTGCAGGTCCTTGTGGACGACGAGCCACAGGGGCCGCTTCGCCAGGACGCCCGCGCCCACGCGCGTCAGCCGAGAGTCCCGCTCACCGCTGAGGCACGGCAGCAGCGCGACGCCGAGCCCGGCGGCGGCCGCCTCGCGCAGCACGGTGGAACTGTTGCTCTGGAGGAGCCGGCGCGCGCCCGCCGTCAGTCGCTTCAGCTCGTCCGACTCGGCGCCGGAGGTCAGGGCCGCGCGGTAGAGGAGGACACAGTGCCCGCGGAAGTCCCCGGGCCTGGGCGCACCGTGGCGGCGCAGGTAGCCGCGCGCCGCGTACATGGCGAAGGCCACGTCCGCCACCTTCCGCACCACCAGCGCGTCTCCCCGAGGCGGCGCGAGCCGGAGCGCGAGGTCCGCGTCGCCTCGCTGGAGGTCCACCAACTCGCTGCCCGCCACCAGCTCCAGGTCCAGGCCGGGATGGCGCGTGTGCAACTCGCCCAGTCGCGGAGCAATCAAGGCGTGGGCGAGGTACTCGGTGGCGGTGAGTCGCACGGTGCCCACGGCGCGGGCCTCGGTCGCCACGGCGCTGTGCAGCGAGCGCAGGGAGTCCTCCATCTCCCGCGCCCGGGCCACCACCGCCTCCGCGGCCTCCGTGAGGGCGAGCGTCCGTGCGCCGCGCAGCACCAGCCGCGTGCCGAGCGACTTCTCCAGCGCGTCCAGCCTGCGTCCCACCGTGGTGGCATCCACGCGCAGCTCGCGCGCCGCGCCCGCGAGCGAGCCCTGGCGCGCCACCGCCAGCAGGTACCGCAGGTCGTCCCATCGCATGTCCATGCCTGCAATGGTGCAGCAAAGCACTGCATCCGTGCAGCCCTCCCGGCGCTATCTCGCGACAATGGGGCGCGCACGGCGGTCCCCATGACGGGAGGACGGACATGGCTCACGCGGCGATGCTGGAGCGGGAAGTGGGACCGGCGGTGCCGGAGACGACGTCGGACGCGACGGGCCTCAGCCTGGACACCGGCCCGGGAGTCCCGTTTCCCATCCGGGCCCGGGACGGCTACGCGCTCTCCGGGACGCTCTACCCCCACACGGGCGCGGAGCTGGGAGGCGTGGTGCTCATCAGCTCCGCCACGGGGGCGCGCCAGCGGTACTACGCGCGCTTCGCCGCGTACCTCGCCGGGCGGGGCCTGCCCACCGTCACCTATGACTACCGGGGCATTGGCGGTTCGCGCCCCGCGTCGCTCGTGGGCTTCGGGGCCCGGATGGAGGACTGGGGAGCGAAGGACCTCGCGGGCGCCATCGACACGGTGCGCGAGCGCTTCCCGGGCCGCCGGGTGCTGCTGGTGGGGCATAGCGCGGGCGGACAGCTGCTCGGGCTCGCGGACAATGCGCGCGCGGTGACGGCGCTGCTCACGGTGGCGTCGGGTTCGGGTTACTACCGGCTCTTTCCCCAGCGGCTGCGCATGGCGCTCAACTGGCGCGTGCTGGCGCCCCTGCTGGTGAAGGCGTACGGGAAGCTGCCGGGCTGGGCCGGCACGGCGGAGGACCTGCCCGCGGGCGTGGCCGAGCAGTGGGCGCGCTGGTGCCTGGCGCCGAGCTACCTGCTGAGCGAGGGCGGTGAGGCACGCCGCGAGGCCTATGCCTCGCTGTACCTGCCGCTACGGGCCTACAGCTTCACGGACGACCCCATCGCCTCGCCGGCCTCGGTGCGCGCGCTGCTGTCCGTCTACGCGGATGCCGTCGTGGACCACCGGCTGCTCTCTCCGAAGCAGCTGGGACAGGCCATCGGCCACTTCGGCTTCTTCCGCGCGCCCTTCCGCGACTCGCTGTGGGCGGACGCGGCGGACTGGCTCGCGGACAAGGCACTGTCTCCCCGGTACGCGAAGCGCGCCTGACACGCCGACGACGCGTGGAGCGCCACGGGCTCAGCGGCTGGCGCGCTGACCCGGCGCCGGCATGCGCTCCTCCGTCCACCAGGCGCCCAGGGCCGTGAAGGAAATTTCCGCTCCGAGCCGCCCCGGGTAGTGCTCAAGGCGGCGAAGGCCGCTGAGCGCCTCACCGCATCCGGCCGCGCCACGCAGGCCGAGACGATGCGCGCGTGGATGGACTCCCTGCCAGAGGACGAGAAGCCGAAGCCCTCCCCTGAGAAGAAGCGGCGCCGGCAGGACGGCAGGACGTGAGGAGACCTTGGCACCCAGTCGGTCAGGTCACCCCTTCGAAATTCCGAGGTAATAATCCAGCGATTCCCGTCCGGGTGGGCACGAGATCCTCATGGCCCCACCCAACGCCCTGGTGTCCCATACAACCCCACTGGCAGAGAAACTGCCTGCGGAGGCCTCCTCCGCTGCAGTGATGGAGGCTCGCGCGCCGCAAAGGCCCTTGCATATCGTAGAGCAGAATGCGGCGATCCATGGAGGGGCCTCACCTTTGATGGGAATGGGAGACCGCAGCCACGCGGCGGGGGCGATTGCGCTGCAACTCCGCGACTGGCTCCTGGCCCAGGCAAAGGTCATCTGCCGCAATGCACCGGATGCAGAGGATCTCGTCCAGGAGACTCTGACCCGGTTCATGGCCACCTTTGGCAGCGCAAGCCCACTGCCGAACGAGCGCACCGCCGCGAAGTGGCTGGTGACCACTCTCACCCACATCTTCTATGACCAGTGCCGGAAACAGCGTGTACAGGCGCGGAGGGTGAGCGACCTGAGCCTGGCTGCCGAATCCAGGAACGAGCAACCTGTGCCTCCGCCAGCATACGAGTCCCTCTCGGAAGAGCAGATAGAAGAGGCGATCAGCCTGCTGGGCTCGGTGGGCCGTACCACCTTCGAACTCCATGTCGCCGGAAAGAAGAACCCCGACATTGCTCGCGAGCTTGGCATTCGAGCTGGAACAGTGGCCAAGCGGCTGCACGATGCACGCGTCAAGCTGCGCACCATTCTCCGGAAGTATCTCCAATCGGGGGTGAACTGATGGCTGGCGCCTGTGACAAGCTCGAGCCCTTCATCGACGGTGATTTGCCGCCGGATGCGGCACAGACCTTCCGGGACCATCTTCCGGAGTGTGCTCGCTGTCAGCGAGAGCTCACGGAGCTGCTCCATCTCAAGCTCATCGGCAAGCGCCATTTCGAGCGAGTCGGGCCCCGGCCCCAGTCGTTTTCGCCGGCGCCCGGGCCCTTGCCTCTATGGAGACGTACCGCCTTATTGGCTGCGGCCTCCATGTCCGTGCTCCTGCTGCTGGTAATGGGCGTTTGGCCGCGTTCAACCCCCAGCCCGGGACAGGGAGCCGTCTGGCTGGCAGACCGTCCCCAGCGCCTGCTGGACGGGCGTCTCTCCTATCGAGATGCTGACCGCTATCGTCCTCCTGCATCGAAAACGATGGGAAGTGACAGAGGAGCGGAGCGGCTGCCGCTTGAGGAGTTGGCTCGCCTGGAGAAGGCGGACCCTCAGGGCGCTGCGGCCGTCTACCTTGTACGCAATGACAAGGACTTCACGAAGCAGGCCATTCAGCATCTCAAGGAACTGCCGCCTTCTGCGGACCGGGACAATGACAGCGCCGTGGCCAAGCTGGTCTCGGGCGAGTTCTTGGAAGCCCTCCGCCATACCGATGCAGCCCTCGCGAAGCAGTCCAGGCACCCTCAGGCAATGTGGAACCAAGGGCTGGCGCTTGAGGAACTGAAGCTCCCGCTCACAGCGGCCCGGGCATTCAGGCAGATGGCAGCCCTGGCGGAGGAAGGCTGGGCCCAGGAAGCCACCCAGCGCGCCGAGAGTCTGCAAGGGGATGCCACCCAGCGACATGCGCGCTGGGACGAGGCTGTCGCGGCGGGCAAGGCTCTGCTCGACCCGGCTCCGGTTTCGCCGCCCGAGGGCTTCAGCCAGTTCTACATCGCCAGGCTCCTTTTCTATGACGCCGTCCGGGCTGCACCCGACCGGGAGCGGGCCCTCGCGCTGGTGCCCTTGGCCCAGGAACTGGATGCCCGGTCCGAGGCAGGCGTACTCGAGGCCTATGTGCGCCGGGTCGCCGATGCCGACTTCTCGCGCCGCGCGCCACTGGCTCAGGACTATGCGGCGCTCGTCCGGAAACAGCTCCCGGCAGAGCGACGGCAGCCCTTCCTCACGGAGTTGCTGGCGTCGGACGAGGAGGACATCCTCCTGGGGGCGCTCGTCCTCATGGACGCCGTTGGGCCTCATCTTGCCCGCTTCGAAGCCATGGCCAGCGCCACGGGCGACCGCTGGTTCCAGCTGCTTGTGGCGCAGGTGCGTGCGACGGTGGAGGAGCGCGCGGGACGCAAGGAGCAGGCCGTCCAGTTGCTCGTCCAGGCCAGACAGCTCTGCCCCGCGCCCGGGCTGGAGTACCGCTGCATCTTCCTGCGGCGCGAGCTGTCGGGTCTCTACATCCAGCTGTACCAGTTCGACGCCGCACGAGATCAAGCAACGGAGGGATGGCAGGAGGCCCGTGCCGGCAACGAGTGGGCCCTGGAGCGGGACTTCCTCTGGGACCTCGCCCAGGTCGCGCGCTTCGTGAATGATGCCTCGCTCGCCCGTGCCTACTTCACGGAGTTCCTCGCGGGTGCTCCGGACGACCTGGAGACGGTCCGCCGCGTCCGCCAGCATCTGGCGGACATCGCCCTGCACCAGCTGCGGGTGGAAGAAGCGCGCGCCGAGATTGATGCGGCGCTGGCCACCGGGCTGCCGCTGTCTTTCAGTGGAGCGCTGACCCTGGCCGACATCTCGCGGATGCGGCCTGCGCCGGACGATGAGGCCGCCCTGCGACGTGCGCTGAACGAAGCCATGCACGGCCTGGGCCCCGGAGAGAAGGCCATTGCCACCCATGTGCTCGGGCGTTTCTTCATCGAACGGGATGCTGGCCAGGGCCGAAGCCTGCTCTGGAAGGCCATCGAAGAAGCAGAGCCCCACGGCCCAGAAGAGGACCTGGCAGCACGAAGGGCCCGCGCATATAGCTTCACCTCGCTCATCCTGGAAGCGGGCCGCCGCGGCGCCTTCGATGAAGCACTGGAGCTGGTAGCACGCGAGCGCGGGCAGGTGCTCCCTCCGCAGTGCTTGCTGGTAGCCGCCGTGGATTCGGAGCGGACACTGCTCGTGGTGCGAGGGGCCGCGGGGGACCAGCTCGGCCACTACGATGCGCTACGGCGCGAGCCCCTGGGGCCACAGCTCGACGGGCTCGTGCCGGAAGTGCTCCTTGCACCTCTCCGGGCATGCACGCGGGTGCAGGTCATCGCCCGTCCGCCCCTGCATGGCCGGCCCGGCCTGCTGCCCCCGGACATGGCCTGGAGCTACCTGACGCGTCTGTCGGAGCGCTCTCCGACCACGACACTCCGTCCGGTCCGCCTGGTGGTCACCAACGTCGAGCTGCCCTCTGGCACGCCTCTCAGGCGCCTCAACACCTGGACTCCAGCCCGTGTCCTTGGTGAGCAGCGGGACACCCTCGCGGGGGCGGAAGCGACGCCCACCCGGGTGCTTGCGGCGATGAAGAACGCCACGGAGATCGACTTCTTCACGCACGGCGTCCTCAATAGATACTCCGACGCTTCCTACTTGCTGCTGGCCTCGGAGCAGGGGAGGAGCGAGCTGCGCGCACCCAGGGTCAGGGCTGCTCGGCTATCAGGCGCGCCTTTCGTCGTCCTGGCCGCCTGTCACGCTGCGCACACCGCGTACGCACTCCACGAGCCACTCAGCCTTCCTGCCGCCTTCATCGAGGCAGGGGCGCGCGGCGTGCTCGCCGCGACGGTGGAGATTCTCGACCTGGAGGCAGGCACATTCTTCGACGCGGTCCGTGAGCGCATGCGCTCGGGCGTGGACCCGGCCATCGCGCTCCGCGACGAGCGCATGCGCTGGCTGGCTGAAGGCAGGGGTGGTTCATGGATTCACAGCGTCCTGCTCTTCGACTGAGGCGTTTCTTCTCCGTCGGCAGGTAACGACCGAGGCAGGTCACGTCCTATTCAGCGGGTGGTTTCAGGGACTCCACCCATTGGACAGGAGCCCTCCTTGAGCAAGCCAAGCCTGCCGTACCATGACCTTGAGTTCTCCAGCGACGCCCCCTTCTGGAGCGGAGAGGAAGCCTCCGAGCGGCGCATCTTCCTCATGCCCGCCTCACCGCCCTCCAAGTTCGTCGGCTTCGGTGTAGCCCGAGCTTCGAAGGAGGTGTGCTTCGTGGCCCGGGGCGTGGTGGCCGACCACCTCGGGCACTTCATCTCCCGGAACGTCCGAGAGGGAGCCAGGGTGGAACTCTATGCGAAGCCCCCGCTGCCCCACTGGCTGCTGGAGCGCTACGTCTGCGATCCCCCCTGGGAGGGACACGAGTATGAGAAGCCCCCCAACCCTCCCGTTGGCGGGCTGGTCGCCACCGGAGTGGAGCGGTACGCGCCGTCCCCGACAGGCGCCCTGTGGTCGGGAGGGGACGGCTCCAACCGGGTGACCTTCATCATCCCGGTGCATGACCCGGCCGAGTTCCTCGCGCTCGGAATGCTCGGCTCGCAGGCAGAGGAGCACTTCATGCGCGTGGGCCGGGTGGAGGATCAGCTCGGGGACTTCATCGAGCAGATGAAGCGAGAAGGAGCCCGGGTGGAGCTGCGGGCCCTGCCACCGCTCCCGGAGCCGCGCCTTCGCAGGTACTTCACCCGATGAAGGACTCCACCATGGCTCTTGAACTGCTCCTGGCCCATGCCGATGACGGCCAGCCCGTGATTCCAGAGGGGCTTCCCATGGAAGCCCTTCACTTTCCCTCGAAGCCCGAGCCGCTCGACCTTCCCGAGCGGCTGTGGGACACCAGTGGTGACCATGACCGGCTCTCCCGGCAACGGTGGGGCCTCGTGGTGCCACAGGGGCCGCGGGGCCAGCAGCTGCTCGCGCGGGTCTGCCGGCTGCGGGAGCACCGCGAGGCGCAGCAGGGAGGAAGGCCTGCTCAGATCTACTGTGTGCCGCCCGGCATGGATGGCGTGAGCGCCGCCAACTGGAAGCGGACGGTCTTCCGGGACGAAGCCGTGTCTGAGGCGGAGCGCCCGCGATACCTGCTGCTGCTGGGGGACCTAGACGAGGTCTCGCTGGAGCTGCAGCAGGAACTGGGCACGGATGCCTTCGTGGGCCGCCTGACGTTCCCGACGGACGAGGGCTACGACGCCTACGTCGATAAGGTGCTGCGCTGGGAGGCCACGGAGGCCCGCGCACACCGGCCGCGCGTGATCTTCTACACCGCTCTGGACGGCTCGGACGCGACCCGGTGGGGGCGGGAAATGCTCATCGAGCCGGGCGTCTCGGACTGTCGCAGCCGGACGACGGACGAGGGTCGGCCGCTGGTCGAGGTCCACGACATCATTGGCAAGGCGGGTGACCCCTCGGGGGAACTGCTGGCACGTGCGGCGGAGCCCGGGCCGTCCGTACTGTTCTCGCTGAGTCACGGAGCGGGGACCCCTCGTAAGGGATGGCCTTCCCTTGCCCAGCAACGTGAGCGACAGGGGGCACTCGTTCTTCCGGGCGGACAGCTCCTCACAGCTGCAGACCTGGCTTCGAGGCCCTTTCTTCCTGGAGGGGTGTGGTTCTGTCTTGCCTGCTTCAGCGCGGGGACCCCGGCGCCGAGTTCCTACACGCCATGGCTGCGCGACCTCGCCAGCACGGACCCCGAGGCGGCCCGTGTCCTGGCAGGTGCCCTGCCCAAGCAAGGGGACCGGCCCTTCATCGCCGCGCTCCCTCAAACCGTGCTGGCCAACCCGGAGGGACCGCTGGCCGTCATGGGACATGTGGACCTCGCCTGGACTTCTGGCTTCGATGACCATGGCCGAGGAATGCCCTCCCGCTTCCTGGGCGTGGTCCAGGCGCTCCTCGATAGCCGCCGCGTCGGCGCCGCCATCCACACCCTGTTGCGCTTCTTCGGAGAGGCGAACAGCACGCTGGCGGTGCTCTACCTGCGGGAGGCGCTGGAGCGCGAGGCCGGGAAGCCGTGCTCCGTGGCTCCACAGGACAAGGCGGAGCTCTGGCTGCGGCGGCAGGACCTCGCCGGCTACGTGCTGCTCGGAGACCCCGCGGCGCGGCTGGCGCTACGCACTGAAGAGGCGAGGTAATAACCGCACGCTTGGCGTCTGTATTTGCGGTGCCTCACCTCATCATTGGAAGACACGCCCATGTCTGGAAATTCCAGCCCGCGAAAGGTCTCACTCAGCTTCTCGCTGCTGACCCGCATTCAGGACCCGCATGAGGTTCCAACCGGGCCCCGGGAGTACCGCATCGAGCACACGGACCGGGATGAAAGCAGGGCCACCTTCCCCTGGGGTGAGCCCGAGTTCGTGCAGGCGATGGCCGACCTGGAGAAGCCCATCCCGGACTCCAACGTCTTCGCGAGGCTGGGGAAGTACCTCCAGGACTTCCTACACGGGACGCCGTGGGCGAAGGATGAGGACCGCATCAACCAGGCGTGCAAGGCCGGGCGTCCCATCCACGTCACCATCCGCTCGAATGCGCCCGAGCTGTACTACCTGCCCTGGGAGCTGCTGAAGCTCAAACCCGGTGGCGGTCCTCTCGTCGAGCTGCCGGACTGCTGCATCCGCTACGAGTGGCCGCAGCGTCCGCCCGAGGACGAGCTGCCTCGCCCTGTGGGGCGCATCCTGGTGGCAGTCCCAGCGACTGACGGTGCGCTGCCCATTGCCGGTCACCTCAAAGCCATTGCTGAGGCCTGCCGCAAGGAGCGCTTCGAGTTCGACCTGGACCGCGACGTGCTCTCTCCGGTGACGCGGACGTCCCTAGCGAATGCACTGAGCGACACCGCCAGACCCGTCACCGCGCTCCACCTGCTTTGCCATGGCGGAGTGAAGCCCAACGGAGCCTATGGGCTGCGCCTGGACTCCTTGAAGAAGGGACACCCTCCTGAGCACCTCGACTCGGAGGAACTGCGACCACTCTTCAGGGATGCCCGCTCGCTCCGGCTTGTCACCCTGTGCGCCTGTCAGAGCGGCGATGCTGGTCGGCCGGGCCCCCTGGTGGGGAGCGTTGCCCAGATGCTGAATCGGCAGGGGGTCCCCGCGGTGATTGCCTCCAGGATGCCCCTGTCCACCGAGGGATCCAACCTGCTGACCGAGACGCTCTATGCCGAGCTGCTCGGTAGCAGCAAGGACCTGTGCAAGGCCTTCTCCATCGCCCGGCGGCGCCTACACATTGAGCAACGGCACAAGGACTGGGCCTCGCTCCAGCTCTACGCACGCGAGGATGACGCAGCCGCGCTCCGGCCCTTCGTTGCTCCTCCTGCGCCCCCTCCTCCAGGGACGCGCGGCGACCTCGTGCTCATCCGCCACGAGGCCTATGCCAAGGCTGATACGGCGCCTGACGCGCCCGATGCTCCGGAGCTTTTCCTGAACCGGACCGTTCGCGAAGTGCCCATCGACCACACGCGTGCGCTGGAGGGCCGCGACTGGAGCAGGGAGAAGCTCGAGGCAGAGGTCCGGCAGCTCGTCTCTTCTCGCGGAAGGTTCCGGCGGGCCCTCTCGGAGCGCGGCAGCGAGCTCGTCTACTTCGGCTTTCCCTTCGTCCCCCTGGCTGTCCTCGCGGGCTACCTGGCGAAGACGCGCCCGGTGCATGTCTTCGAGTACGACCGGGACAAGAAGCGCTTCACCTGGGAGGCGGAGTCCAGTGCGCCCTTCCCGCCGCTCATCATTGAGGACCAGCGCCACGAGTCAGGGACTGCCGCCAGGCTCCGGCTCTCCATCTCCGCTACCGTCCGGCTCGAAGACTGTCGCGAGGTGCTGAAGGACGAGGAAGTGAGGCTCGACCTCCACGGCCGGCTTGAGTCGTTCGGACGAGGCGTCATCCGGCGCAAGTCCCAGGCACAAGCCTACGCGCAGCAGCTCCGGCAGATGCTGGACGTTCAGCTCACGAGCAACCCCGACGTCCGGAGCGTCCACATCTTCGCGGCAGTCCCGGTCAGCATCGCCTTCCATCTGGGCCAGGAGCTGAATACGACCTGGATGCGGCCCTGCTACGTCTACAACTTCGAGCAGGAGAAAACGCCTCGTTACAAATGGCGCTTGTGTCTCCGTGCGGCGGCCGACGGCCAGCCCTCGGTCGACGTCTTCTAGAGCCTCATCTGCCCTTAACGCTTTGCACGCCACCCACCGTGGTGCGTGGAACCCTTTTCCCTAAAGAGGTACTTCCCATGGTCAAGCTGAGCACGAGGAGCCAGCTCCACAGCCGTATGTCCTCATTCGTCGATTGGATTCGCGCGGGAGACAAGGACGACATCATCATCAAGCAGTCGCAGGAGATCCGCGACCGTATCCGCAGCCAGGCGGAGGCGGACGGGCTGACGGTGCGCTCCACCCCGAACTCCGGGTCCTTCGCCAAGAAGACGGGCCTGAGGAGGCACCTGCAAGGCCACTCCTACGTCGAGGGCCAGGACGTGGACCTCCCCTTCGTCGTCTCGCCGCGTGACGAGGACGGCGCGCGCATCGATGAGTTGCTCCGGCGCTTTGCCCGCTACGCGCAGACCTCATATCCGGAGACCAGCCGCACCCCGACGCGAAGTTCCATCCAGCTCGACTTCGTCGGCACCAAGCTCCGCTACGATCTGGTGCCCATGCTCGCCGTCCCCGGGGACGACTTTGCCCAGGTGCTGCTGCGCTCCAACGGAGAAAGGCGCCACACCTCCGTCCAGAAGCACATCGAGTTCGTCACAGCCCGCAGCGGGAAGAGCAACTTGCTGGCGGGGCGGGTCCGCTTCAACGACTGCGTCCGGCTCCTCAAGTGGTGGCGGGAGTTCCGGGTGGATGGGGCGCGCGTCCTCAAGGACGTGCCGTCCATGCTCCTCGACCTGCTCTGCGCGCACGCCTACGACCGCCTCGAGGTCGAGGAGACCTACGCCGGCACGCTATCGCGGTGGTTCAGCCTCCTGGCCGGCACGGTGCGCAAGCGGGAGCGGGTCGCCTTCTCCGACTTCGCCCGCATCCCGGCCGCCTCGGGCAACGCCGTGTGGACGGTCCTCGACCCGGTCAATCCCGAGAACAACGTCGTGTCGCAGTGGGACAAGTTCCAGGTCGAAGAGCTGGCGGAATGGCTGGAAGAGGGCTGCGACAGCATCAACCGGGCGCTTGCCGCAGACCTCCGCGGAGATGATGTCGCGAGCCTGGAGTCCCTGGTGGAGCTGTTCGGCAATCCGTTCAGGAACCACTGCGAGGTGGACGGATGACCTTCTCTCACACCAGGACCTCCACCTTCACCGAGGCCCGGGTCCGGGAGGTCATGAAGTCGGTGTTCGACGAGCTCGTGGGCGCCGCCAGGCGGGGGTTCATCTCGCTGGAGAATGCCCAGAAGTGGAATGACGACTTGACGTACATGCTGTTCCGCCAAGTCGTTGCGTACTTCGAGCTGCAGTTCAGGACGCCCGAGGGGCAGCGGGTCGGGTTCCGGTACGACGTCAGCGATGACGGCTCGCTGCTCGAGGGCTCCCGCTCCGGCGGGCAGCGGCTCTACATGCTGCCGGATGGCACCCGGGGCTCCATCTTCGTCTCCTTCCGGGAGGGGCAGCTGGACTCGGAGACGGACACCGAGCTGACGAGGCGTGACTGGGTCTCCGGTGGGTCATCGCTCCAGGGAGAGGGAACACGGGACAGGGCGTACTCGGACCAGGGCTATGGGCTGATTCGAAAGCGAATGGGGGACTGGTAATGGCTGGGATGCAACTCGTGGAGACGACTCACCCGTCGGATCAGGCGCAGGAAGGCTTCGACGCGCTTATCGGCCTGGAGAACCAGAAGCAGCTGCTGCTCGAGGAATTGCTCCTCCTGCTGGCTCCGGATCGCCTTTCCAAATGGCTCAAGCGCCACCACTCCGAGGGGCTTCCCCTCGCGGCGACCGCTCAGCGAACGACCCCCCTGGTGTTGCTGAGCGGTGAGGTCGGCTGTGGGAAGACCGCGCTGGCGACCTCCGTGGGTACCCCCCTCGCTCGTGAGCTCGGGGAGAAGGTGCGGGTCCTGGAGACTCCCTCCGATATCCGCGGCACCGGGCTCGTGGGAGAACTCTCTACGAGGGTGACCGAGGCGTTCGCCCAGGCCAAGTCCAAGGTGGGGAAGGGATATGGCCTGCTCATCATTGATGAGGCGGACGACATCGGCATGAGCCGCTCCGAGCAGCAGGCCCACCACGAGGACCGTGCGGGGCTCAACGTGCTCATCAAGCAACTGGACACCCTGCCACGGGAGAAGGTGCGCATGGCGGTGCTGATGATCACCAACCGGGTGAACGCGCTTGACCCCGCCATCCGGCGTCGGGCCGCCTTGACGCTTGAGTTCACCCGGCCCGGGCAGCTTGAGCGCCAGCGCCTGTTCGAGCACCTGCTCCGAGGGAGCGACCATACCCCCACCGAGGTGGAGACCCTGGTCCGGCAGAGCAATCGCGAGGTTCCCTACTCCTACTCGGACCTCATGCACCGGGTTGCCCGCGCCGCCCTGCTGGAGTGCCTGCGCCGCAATGAGCCCTTCGGGCCCGCGGGGCTGATGGCCGCGCTGACACGGGTAGAGCCCTCGCCCATGATGGCTCCCTGAGCCGAGCAGGAGGGTCAGGGAGGAACAGTCCTCTCCTGGCCCGAGCCGCTGGCTACTCCGCCGTGAAGTACAGGTTGTCCAGCAGCAGCTTGTCCGCCGCCCCGCCCTGGCCGGCGATGAGCACGAACGGCGCCGTCACGGCATCAAAGCTTCAATCCCACTGCGGTGAAGGCCGCCGGCCGGATAGCCAGCAATGCGCCACCGACTACGAACGTCCAGGCGAGGTCTGGATGGCCTGCGAGTTCACGTGCGGCAGGGACCGCTCCCTGCCCGGACGGGCTCATCTGCGACCGAGCTTCGTACCAGGCCCCCGCGACCCCAACGACCCCGACATCTGTGCAGTGGACCACCACTGCACCCGGAGGACGAAGCGCAGCCCTTTGTGTGCCAACCCGCCTACCGGCCGAAGCGATAGAACCCACTCCCATGGACCTGGAGCTCAAAGGAAAGTCGGCCCTCGTCACCGGCAGCAGCCGGGGCATCGGCCGGGCCATCGCCACGGTGCTGGCCCGCGAGGGCGCACGGGTGTGCCTCACCGCGCGCGGAGCCGAGGCACTGGAGGCCACCGCGGCGGAGCTGCGCGCCTCCGGCGCGGACGTCACCACCGTGGTGACGGACGTGGCCACCCAACCCGGCGCGGTGGCGGCGGTGGACGCGGCCGTCCATGCCTTCGGCACGCTGGACATCCTCGTCAACAACGTGGGCGGCAGCGGCGGCGCGGGCGCCTTCGACGCGGCCACCGTGGCGCAGTGGGCCTCCATCATGGACCGCAACCTCATGTCCGCCGTGTGGTGCAGCCAGCGCGCCGTAGAGGTCATGCGCGCCAAGGGCGGCGGCTGCATCATCCACATCAACTCCATCTACGGCCGCGAGTACGCCACCAGCGCGCCCTACACCACCGCCAAGGCCGGCCTCACCGCGCTCACCAAGGAGATGGCCGTGGACCTCGCCCGCCACCGCATCCGCGTCAACGGCGTGGCGCCGGGCTCCATCCTCTTCCCCGGTGGGAGCTGGGACAAGCGCCGGCAGGCGGACCCGGAGAAGGTGGAGAAGCTCGTCCGCGAGGAGCTGCCCTGGGGCCGCTTCGGCGCCCCCGAGGAGGTGGCCGACGTGGTGGCCTTCCTCTGCTCGGAGCGCGCGCGCTGGGTGACGGGCGCCACCCTACCGGTCGATGGAGGACAGGGCCGTGCCTTCTGACGGGAAGCCCCGGCGCGCCCCATGCTATGCAGGGCCCCTCCGCATGAGACCGCACGCGTGCTGAAGCTCTACAAGAAGGAAGGCGACACCCTCCACTACTGGGAAGCCTGGGTGCACGAGGGCAGCCTCACCGTGCACTGGGGCCCCGTCGGCCAGGTGGGCGAGGAGCGGCAGCAGCCCGTGCCCCCGGACGAGGACCCGGACATGGCCATCGCCGAGGCCGCCGGTCCTCTCGTGGACCAGGGCTATGACGAGCCCGACCCGGACGCCATGGTCACCCTCATCGTCCAGTACGCCGTGGAGGGAAAGGGCTCCGGCCATGACCTGGAGAAGCGCGTGGCCGTGGAGGAGCTGCTCACGGACGCGCTCGGCTGGACGGGCAATGGCGAGGTGGAAGGCGGCGAGCTGCGGGAGCAGCGCCTGCGCGTGCACTGCCGGGTGATGGACGCGGATGCCGGCGTGCGCACCGTGGTGGAGGCGCTGGACTCCGAGGACCTGCTCGAGGGCGCCAGCGTGCTGCTGGCGCAGGGGGACGAGGAACCCCGGGCCGTGTGGCCCGCGGCGCCCTCAGCTCCCTGAAGCGCGGCGGCGGGAGCTGCGGCGGCGCATGCGCGCGCCCAGCCCCCGGGACATCATCGCCACGGTGGTCTCCTCCAGGCTCTCCTTGAAGGCCGACTCGGCGCGCCCCACCACCTCTTCCAGGTACTCGGCCACCACGGGGGCCAGGTCACAGGACTGGCTGGGCCCGGAGGGGTAGCGGCCGAGCAGCTCCGCGTCCTCCTCCACCGCCTCGTACACGTCGCGCAGGGTGATGTCCTCCGCGCCACGGGCCAGGGACACCCCGCCGCCCACGCCCCGCTTCGTCTCCACCAGCCCCGCGCGCGCCAGGTCCCGCAGCAGCCGCCGCACCACCACCGGGTTCGTCTGGATGCTGCGCGCCATGTTCTCGGACGTCAGCGAACAGCGCTCCTCGCGCGCCGCACACGCGAGCATTCCCAGCATGTGCGCAGCCATGGTGAAGCGGCAGTTCACGCGTCCTCCGCGTCCTCGATTGAGGCTCCCGGGTGACGTATCGCCCCGGGATTGCGCGCGCAACCCCTCGCGCGGCGCGGTGGGACGGCATGTCCACCGTGCGCCCGCACCCCGCGTCATGACGCGGCTCCCCAGGAAACGGCGACGGGGCAGGGGCGCGAAGGCTGTGCCTTCATGCCCCTACCCCGTCGCACCCCGAGCCCTCCGAGCAACCTCGGAGGGCCGGCATCACCGCGAGCCCTACCGCGGCGCCTCGACCAGATTCATCACCAGGTCCCGCTCATTGCCCGGCGCATCCGGCCGCCAGCCCCGGTCCAGCTCATCGCGGTCCAGCGTGCCGTCCTCGTCCTGGTCCACGCCGATGCGCCACTGCGTACCGGGAGGCACCACGGTGTAGGTCAGCTCGCTGCCGGCACCGGCGCGGTCCAGCAGCACGTACGCGTTCACCTTCTCCTGGGCCCGGTCGGACTGGAAGACGCCGCGGCCCGCGTAGGTGTAGCCGCGCACCCGGCCCTGCTGCCGTCCCTTCACCACGAGGCCCACCTGGCCCCGCTCCGCCAGGGCCGTGAAGAGCAGCACCCGCCCCAGCTGCGCGGGCGTGGGCCCCGAGGAACCCACCGTCACCTGCTGTCCCACCGCCGCGTGCGAGTCCAGGCTGTCAGGCCCCGGCGGGCTGAAGAGCTCCGTGGCCACGCCGCGCGGCAGCTCCGAGCCCGCGAAGGAGAGCAGCAGCGCCACCAGGTCGGCGACCTCCTGGTCACTGGCGGGGAGGAAGACGGGCTCGCTGACGAAGCGGGCAATGGAGTCCACGCTGCCATCGTGGAGGAAGCTGAAGCCCGAGAGGCTCTCCTTCTGCGTCAGCTCCATGCCCACCTTCTCGTAGAGGTTGCGCAGCTGCGGCACCTTCATGCTGACGTTCGTGTTGCCATCCGTGGAGGCGAGCGCGTGGTGGGACTCGCCCTTGGCCCCGCGCGGCAGGTCCATCCACATGGTGCCGGTCCACTGCATGCTGGGCGCCAGGCCCGAGGGGAAGGTGTGGCAGGTGCTGCACGCGAACAGCCCCGTCGCGAGCAGCCTCGGCGGCTGGAACAGCTTCAGCCCGTTCGTCGCATCACCATTGGGCAGCGGCTGGCCGGCGGGGCCGAAGCGGCCGGTGGTGTAGTGGCCCGGCAGCGGCAGATTCTTCGGCAGCGAGTTGTCCAGGCCGCGGAAGGGGTTGGGCGGGAAGCTCAGCGTCGCGAGGAAGGAGCGCAGCTCCGCCATCTCCTTCGGGGTGAGCTGGGCGTCGTCGCCTTGCAGTCCCTCGAAGGCGGGGTTGAACTCCTCCAGGCTCGCGCGGTCGCCACGCCAGTGCAGCGGCTCCTTGCCGATGATGTCCTGGAGCGTCTGCGTCGTCATGGGGCCCTTCATCGGGTGCCACGGCTCGAAGGCCGGCATGGGCAGGTTCATGCCCAGGTTCTGCCCGTCCAGCGACTTCACCGTCCCCGCCGGGTCGCCCAGGTCCCACGCCAGCCGGTCCATGCGCGCGTCCACGTGGCAGGACGCGCAGGAGATGTGGCCCAGGCCGGACGTCTTGTGCGTGTTGTACAGGTGCTTGCGGCCGTTCTTGATGGCGGCGGGGGACGGGTCGAAGAAGGGCACGCGGACCAGCTCCTGGTGGCGCTCCGCGCTCAGCACGGACACGCTGGCGCCGAAGCGGTTGAGGACGTAGACGCGCTCGCGGCGGGCATCGAAGACGACGCCCGTGGGCCCCTCGCCCACCGGCACCTGCCCCAGGCGCGCGCCGCCCGGGCCCACCATCACCACGTTGTTGGAGCCCATGCCCGTCACGTAGGCGCGAGTGCCGGAGGCGTTCCAGGCGATGCCGCGCGGGTCACCGACGGACAGGTTGCGCAGCGACTGGGGCACCGTGGGCGTGGCGTAGTTCAGGTGCGGGTTGAGGTCATGGACCTTGCGCGAGGTGGGCCGCTTCGGGTCCACCACCGCCATCAGCACGCGCAGGAAGCGCCCGTTGACGTTGGGCTCGAAGCGCACCTCGTTGGTGGCGTCGGTGCCCACCACGGTGACGGAGCCGGAGGGGTGGACGGCCAGCGCCATGTTCAGGTTCATCAGCCGGGGGGCGTAGGTGACGCTCAGGCTGTGGGTGTCGATGATGGCCAGGTCGCGGTCCGGCAAGTCCCAGCCCATGGGCCGCCCCGTCACCGAGGCGTACGCGCCGCTCACCAGCTGCGTCCAGTCGCCCCGGTTGTCATCCATCCACCGGCCCCGGTCGTCCTTCTTCACGATGAGGCCCACGGCCGGCGGCGGCGGGTTGGCCGGGTTGAGCGCCGGCTCGAAGGAAGCGCCCGCGTTGGGCGGCGGGTTGATGCCGCCATACGGGCCGCGCGGGTCACCCACACCGTTGGGAGGGAAGGCGTCCGGAATCAGCAGGCCGCCGCCGAGGACGGTGCTGCCGTTGCCGGACTCGAAGATGGCGGCGTAGACGGAGCGGCCGTCGGCGCTCACGGCCAGGGCGCGCGGGTCCTCGCCCTTGAGGGTGATTCGCCGGGGCTCCGCGCCGAGGCGGTGGGGGTCCACCACCAGCACGCGGTTGACCTGCGAGCAGGTGATGAAGGCCCGCTGCGGGTGGCCCGCGAAGACGACGTCCGCGGGCTCGTCGTCCGTCTGGACGGTGGCCTTCACGTAGCCCTGCTTCAGGTCGACGATGCTCACGCTGTCGGAGATGTGGTTCACCACCCACGCCTCATGGTTGCTCCGGGCGCGCACCGACACCGGGTCCAGGCCCACGGGGATGGAGGCCACCAGCTCCGGCCCGCCCCGTGACGTCAGGTCGAACACCATCAGCCGGTTGTCCGCCGTGTTGACGGCCAGCAGCCGCGTCCCATCCGGCGTCAGCTCCAGCGGGTGGACCTGCGGGTCCTCCCAGTTCACGAACGAGTCCGACGCCTGGGATGTCGCCGGAGCAAGAATCGAGAGGAGACTCAACAGCATGACAGCACGCGTGATGGCACCCATGCGACGACCCCCGTGTCGGCAGAAGCGGTGTGCTCTCTGTCTGTATTTATCAACGCGGTGAGCGCAACTCCTTGCGTTCAACAAACAAAAACCACATCCGCCGCCATGGGTGTCTTTCAATCGGAGCCCAGAGATATGCGCGGCCTGGACGCCGTCACAGCTCGTCACACCCCACGCAAAGGCAGACACGGGAAAGCTACAGCCAGCCCATTCTCACTCAGGGAACTGTCACGGCGCGGCGAGGGCGGCGCAGCGCGCCAGACGGCCTGGGAGAGCGTACCTGCGGCGCGTCACGGACGCGTTCCACTCCGCAAGCACGGAACTTCCCGGGTACCCGCCCGCATGGAGAAAACCCGACAATTGCCCGAGTGTCGTGTTTTCAATCCCTGCAATTCATGTCTGACAAAAGACTCGCGGGACTTTCACGAGTAGCACGTCAAATGACGTTTGCCTGTGAAACGGCTCACTTCTCCGCGCCAGCGGAGGGCGCGGGCCCGGGCCGGAAGACGCGGAAGAGGAGCGCGAGCGAGGGCAGCACGGTGAGCGCGCCCACTCCCAGCGCCACCAGCAGCATGCGCTGCGCGGTGGGGCCCGCGGCGGCGCTGCTCAGAGTGACATCCGGCACCACCAGATAGGGATGCTGCGAGGCGGCCCAGCCGAGGACGATGAGGCCCGCCTGCGTGGCCGCCGCCACGCGCGCCCACCGGAAGCGCCGCGTCCACAGCAGGGCGAAGGCCGTCACCGACGCCAGCGCGGTGCCCGCGTGGAGCGCCAGCGCGAAGGGCGAGTGCAGCAACCCCTGCCACACCCGGGGCGCGCCCTGCCGAGCGAACAGCAGCACCGCCAGCGCCGCGACGAAGACAGCCACGCCCGAGCCCAGGGCCCTGAGGCGGAAGTCCTCGCGCAGCTCTGGCGTGGGCGCCTCGTGCGTGAGGTACACCGCCGCCAGGAAGGCGAAGAGACACAGCGCCAGCGCGCCCACCACCCAGGCGAAGGGGGTGAGCCACGACGCGAAGAAGCCGCTCACCACCACGCGGCCCTCCACGCGGATGGAGCCGCTCACCACCGCGGCCACGCACATGCCCAGCAGCAGCGGCGCGATGACGCTCGCCACGCTGAAGACGAGGCCCCACTGCCGCTGCACCGCGTCCCCCCGCATGTCGTACGTGCGGAAGGTGAAGGCGGCGCCCCGGAAGACGATGCCCAGCAGGAGCAGCGTCAGCGGCACGTGCAGCGCCACGCTCAGCACAGCGAAGGCGCGCGGGAAGCCGGCGAACAACAGCACCACGCCGACGATGAGCCAGATGTGATTCACCTCCCACACCGGCCCCAGCGCATGGGCGATGAGCGCGCGCTGCTCCTTCTTGCGCGGGCCGCTGGCCAGCAAGTCCCACACGCCGCCGCCGAAGTCCGCGCCACCGAAGAGGGCGTAGAGGACGAACGTCCCCGCCACCGCGAAGCCCAGCACCGCCTCAGTGGACATGAGCGTCACCTCCGCCCTGGCCACCGTGCCGGCCCGGCAGCGTGCCCGCCACCTGCCGCACCATGAGGAACACCACCGTCGCGCCGAGGAAGAGGTACACCACGGTGAAGGTCCAGAAGGGCGCCGCCAGGTGCGGCACCGGCGTCACCGCGTCCGCGGTGCGCATGAAGCCGCGGACAATCCACGGCTGCCGGCCCCACTCGGTGACGAGCCACCCCGCCTCCAGCGCCACCACCCCGAGCGGCCCCGACAGCAGCCACGCCCACGTCAGCCACCGCCCGTCCGGCCACGCCTTCCGCCGCCACCGGAGCGCCAGCGTCACCAGCGCCAGCAGCGCCATGAGGCTGCCCGTGCCCACCATGACCTGGAAGGCCAGGTGCACCTTGGCCACCGGCGGCCACTCGTCGCGGGGGAACTCCTTCAGCCCCTTCACCTCCGCGTCCGGGTCCGCGAAGGCGAGGATGGACAGCCCCTTCGGTATCTCCACGCCCCAGGGCACCTGCCCCGTCTCCACGTCCGGCAGTCCGCCCAGCCGCAGCGGCGCACCGCGCTCCGTCTCGAAATGCCCCTCCATGGCGGCCAGCTTCACCGGCTGCTCACGGGCCACGTGCTTCGCGGAGAGGTCCCCCACCAGCGGCTGCAGGAGCGCGGTGACACACGCCAGCGGCAGCGCCACCGACAGCGCCTTGCGGTGGAAGGCCGCGCCCGGGTGGCGCAGCAGCACGAAGGCGTGGATGCCCGCCATGGCGAAGGCGCTCGCCTGGTAGCAGGAGAGCAGCACGTGCGCCGTCTGGTACTGCCAGCCCGGGCTGAACATGGCCACCAGCGGCTCCACGTCCGTCACGCCCCCGGGCGTGGCCGTGAAGCCCGACGGGTTGTTCATGAAGGTGTTGACCAGCGTGACGAAGAACGCGCTGGCCGCGCCGCTCACCGCCACCATGACGCCGGAGAACAGGTGCAGGCCCGGCGACACCCGCTCGCGCCCGTACAGGTAGATGCCCAGGAAGATGGCCTCGGTGAAGAAGGCCACGCCCTCCAGGCTGAAGGGCAGCCCAATCACCTCGCCGTACTGCCCCATGAACTCGGGCCACAGCAGGCCCAATTCGAAGGACAGCACCGTGCCGCTCACCGCCCCCACCGCGAAGAGGATGGCCGTCCCCTTCGCCAGCTTCTGGCTCAGCAGCCGGTAGTCCGCGTCCCCGGTGCGCCGCGCCTTCCAGTCACTCAGCACCATGAGGACCGGCAACGCCACGCCCGCCGCCGCGAACACGATGTGGAACGCGAGCGACAGGCCCATCTGCGCCCGCGCATAGAGCAGGTCCGTCATGACCATCAGTCTGCTTTATGCGCGTCTTCGCTGCAATTAACTATTCTTTTGGACACCCGCAGCGGCAGTCGGGGCCCCGCGCGCCGGCACCAGGGTGCGCACGGAGTTCTGGGCGATACGGGTGGCGAGCGCGGTGGCGAAGATGAGGACGAGCTTGCGTCCCAGCTCGATGCCGAGCGGGCGCTGGTTCGCGGCGTAGGCCACGCTCTCCGGGTGCTCCCAGGCCCGCTTCAGGGCGATGCGGCGCTGGCGGCGCAGCAGCGCCTCGCGGTGGCGCGCGCGGTAGATGGCGTAGCCCACGCCCAGCCCCACCGTCACCATGGCCACGGCGCCCACGCCGATGAGCAGCTCCTTGTGCTGCTCCGCCTGGTAGCGAAGGCTGAGCGCGCGCTCGCGGCGGCGGTCCAGCTCCTCCAGCGTCAGCATGAGCTCGTCGCGGATGCGGTCCGCCGTCTGCTCCACCTGCTTCCGGTCATCCATGCCCCGGGTGATGTGGTGGTCGGCGTGCCGTTCGATTGCGACGGGCCCGCCCACGTTCTCGTCGCGGCCGTTGCCATTCATTGCAGCGTCTCCCGCGTGAGCTGGTAGTCCATTTTCAGCCGCTCCTGCGTGTGTGGCAGCGGCTTCTTGGGCACCCGCTTGATGCCCAGGAACAGCAGGAGGCCCGAAATCGCGAGCAGCGCCACGCCCACCGCCAGCACGCCCAAGGCCTCGCCCAGCGGTAGCGCCAGTCCCAGCGCCACGAAGAGGCAGGGCAGCGCCGCCGCGAGCAGCAGCACCGCGCCCGCGCCGATGAGGATGCCGGCGGTGCGCGCGGCCTTCAGCTCGTCACGCAGCTCCTTCTTGGCGTGCAGCAGCTCGGCTCGCACCAGCAGGCGAGACTCCGCCAGGGCATGCCGGATGAGCTCCGCCGTGGAGAGCGACTCCAGTTGACTTCGCTCCAGGCGTTCCGATTCGAGGTCCACGACGTGCGCCTCCTGCGCTGACTTTCGCGGGTCCGCTCGTGCGCTCGCATGCCTGGCTGGCACCCATGCGGCCCCGCTCCTTCGCACAAGGTGGTCAGCAGACACTCATCAGAGAAGTCCCGAGAGCAGAAGGGCCCAAGCCCGCCCGCCTGCCCTCCGGCCAACAGCCCCCTCGGGGGCCGCTCAGCGGCGACGGTGGTGGGCCAGCGCGGTGGCCAGCGTCTCGCGCACCTGGCGGGCGCGGAAGAGCCGGTCCGCGGTGTCCACCAGGTTCTCCGAGTACAGCACCTGCTTGCGCAGGCGTGCCGGAATCGCGCGCGTGCCCAGGTGCGCGCCGATGAGGGCCCCGGTGAGCGCCGCGGCCACGTCCGCCTCGCCGCCACAGCGCAGCGTGAGCGCCACGGCCTCGCGGAAGTCGTGCGGCACCTTGAGGGCGGCGTACAGCGAGGTGAGCAGCACCGGCACCACGTGCGGCGGCAGCCCGTCCACGCCCTTCAGCTCGCTGGGGGGCACGCCCACCTTGCGCAGCTGTCCCAGCGCGCGCACGGGGTCCCACGTGAGCAGCCGCGGCAGGTGGCGGACCTCCTCCGCCAGCCCCTTGTCATGCACCGCCGCCGCCAGCGCCAGCTCCTCGCAGAAGGCGGCCGGCGTCAGCGCCTCCTCCTCCATGCCCAGCGCCGCGGCCTGCGCGAAGGCCGCCGCCGCCGCGGCACAGACAGGGTCCTTGTGGGTGATGACGGTGAGGACGCCGGCGTCATGCGGCAGGCGCGCGCGGTGGCCGCTCTCCAGCAGGCCCACCACCAGCGCGCGGCTGAGCACGGACGGGCACTTCGTGCCCAGCGACGCGCCCGCGCTCATCCACGGCGTGCCCGCGGCCAGCCGCTGCAGCGCGTCCGCGAGGCTCCGGGGCGGCTGGAGGATGATGCCCTCCTGCCACAGCCACGCCAGGTGCGCCGCCGCGCTGCGCCCGTCCACCTTGCCCTCGCGGATGACGCTCTCCGCCGCGGCGAGCAGCAACTGTGTGTCGTCGCTGAACTGGCCCTTGGCGAACTTGCCGCGCGGCCGGGGCGCGAAGTCATCCGCCAGGTTCGGCAGCCGCGCGAGACTCGCGGGCGGGATGCCGCGCAGCGGGAAGCCGAGCGCATCGCCGATGGCGAGTCCCACGAACGCCGCATGGAACCTGTCCTGGCGCTCGGCGGGAGTCAGCGGCATGGGGGCGTGGAGATTAACCGAGGCTCAGGGCCGGACGGCCAGGGAGAAGCGCGTGAAACGCGCGAACGCGAAGGTGGGAAGAAGCATGCCGGGGCTTGACGCGCGCTCGGCGGGCCTGGTGGTGCACCGCGCGGGCGGCGCTCCCTCTTCATACACCAACACGCACGTTGTCATCACCGTCCACCCTCCCTCGCCCACGACTCACTCACGCACGTGCGCGGGCGGGCTGACTACCGCAACCAGCACGGGCGCGGCAAGCCCGTGCCCACGCATGCATCCACGCACCTGCACACGTGTCCAACTCCAGAAGCTTCGCGCGCGACACTCATGGCGCACGAGGGGCGCACAGGTGGCAGCGGCGCGCGAATGTCGGCACACGCGAGCGAGCGCCCGTCACGCGTCGTCGCGGCCCAGGTTGACGACGGCCTGCAAACGCGCCAGCACCGCCTGGGCGCCCTGGTGCAGGTGCGTGCCGTCCCACAGCGCGGGTGTGGTGTGGCCACCCAGCCGGAGCCAGTCGGATTCCGCTTCGCGAAACGCCACGTTGCGGAAGACGACGCGGTCCTCCAGCGCGTAGTCGACGATGTAGCGCCGCGCCTCGGCGGAGGGCGGGTCGGCGATGCGGTGGAACAGCTCCAGCGTGCCGGACGTCATCCCGCGCGGGCGGGCAGGAAGAAGTCCGCGAGGTCCGGACGCGAGCGGCTCACGAGGTCCGCGAGCGTGTACCGGTCCAGGATGGCGAGGAAGGCCTCGCGCGCCTCGGCCAGCACGCCCTTGAGGCCGCACGCCGGGGCAATCGGGCAGGTGTTGCGCGCGGGCTCGAAGCACTCCACCAGGTGGAAGTCCGGCTCGGCGGCGCGCAGCACCTGTCCCACGTTGATGTCCTTCGGCTCGCGCCCCAGCGTCACGCCCCCCGCACGCCCCGCGCGCGCGTCCACGAAGCCCTGCGCCGCCAGCGTCTGCACCACCCGCACCAGGTGGTGCTTGGAGATGCCGTACGCGTCCGCCATCTCCTGCGTGGAGACGGGCCGCCCGCGACGGGTGGCGAGGTAGAGCAGGACGCGCAGCGAGTAGTCGGCGTGGAGGGTGAGGTGCACGGTCAGCGGACTCCAACAGCGGCGTTTCCTGAAGCTCCCGCCTGGGGGGTGCTCGGCAGGAACGCATCCGCGTGGAGTTCCTTCAGCGAGAGCCCGGACAGGAAGAGCTTCTTGCGAAGGGATAGCACCAATCCGGGGTCTCCGCAGAGCCAGGCCCGCCAGCCTGTCGGCTTCGGGCACTCGGCGCGGATGAGCACGTCGAGCGGCCCCTCGGCGATGTCCCGGCTGCCGCCCGCCAGCACGCCCGGCCGGTACCGCACCTGGGGGTGGCGCTCCGCCAGCTCGCGCAGCTCGTCGAGGAGGTAGAGCCCCTCCGGCACCCGCGCCCCGTGGAACAGGTAGATGGGACCGGTGTGGCCCGCCTCCAGGGCATCCCGGACGATGCCGTACAGCGGTGCCAGCCCCGTGCCGGTGCCCGCGAGCAGCAGCGGCTGCTCGGGACGGCCGGGGACATAGAAGCAGGTGCCCGCGGGGCCCTGGAGGAAGAGCCTGTCACCCGGCCGCGCCTCGCCGGCCAGCCAGCCGCTCATCGTCCCGCCCGGAAGGAGGCGCACGTGCAGCTCCAGCGAGTCCTCGCGAGGCAGGCTCGCCAGCGAGTAGCTGCGGGCGAGCCCGTCCTCACGCACCAGCGAGACGTACTGCCCCGCGCGGTACGCGAAGGGCGTCTCTGGCATCAGCCGCACCCGCAGCACGTCCGGGGACAGCATCGCCAGCGAGGTGAGTCGCGCCGGCACGCGCAGGGCCTCCGCGCCCGCCACCTCCAGCTCCGTGCCTTCCGGGAGCCGGCAGGTGCACGCGAGGAAGTAGCCCTGGGCCACGAGCGTGTCCTTCAGCCCCACGCGCGCCGCCTCCGGCACCGCGCCGCGCTCCGCCTTCATCAGGCAGGACTGACAGGCCCCCGCGCGGCAGGAGTTCGGCACGGACACGCCCTGCCGCAGCAGCCCGTCCAGCACGCTCTCGCCCGACTCCAGCGGATACCACTGCGACTCATGCTTCACCTTCGCCATGGCGCGCTCCGTGTCCCTAGCGGTTGAGGACGTCCGCGCGGGCGCCCTCGGCGATGGCCAGCACCCGCGCCACCAGCGGCGCCGGCACGCCCAGCTCCTCCAGCGTCTCCTTCAGGTGCCCCGCCACCGCGTCGAAGTGCAGGTCATTCAGCCCGCGCTTCACCAGGGGCGCGTGCCCCGCGCGCATGTCCCGGCCCGAGTAGTTCGCCGGCCCTCCCGTCACCATGGTGAGGAACGCCTTCTGCTTGGCCGCCTGGCGCTCCATGTCCACGTCCTCGAAGAAGTGGCTGATGCGGTCGTCCGCCAGCACCTTCCGGTAGAAGACCTCCACCGCCGCCGCCATCGCCGGCTCCCCGCCAATCTGCTCGTAGACGCTCTTCTCCGCTGCAGCCGTGGTCATGTGTTGCTCCTCGCGCCCGGGTCCGGGCGCTCAATGATGCATTATGAATGCATCTTAAATGCCATGGCTTCCCGGGAGCGGAAGCGAGGAATGTCGCCGCGCAGGAGTTGCGCCGCGAGCGCGGAAGCCCCGGGACGTCCCGCAGGACTTGCGCCGCCTGGCAGGGGAGCGCTTCCCGGAGCGACCAGGCGTCGAAGCGGGCCCCTGTCATGGGGGCGCCGGGCCTTCGCGCGCCGCTGCCTGCACTGAAGGGAGCGCCGGGCCCACGTGGCGGGCCCTGGACGCGGGGTGAAGCGGAAGGGCTAGCCGCGGGCGACGCTGGCGGCGCCGATGCGGGCCGCCTCGCGGCGCACCGTGGCCTGCTCCAGCTCGAAGCGCGCGTCCTCGGCGGACAGGCCCTTCATGCGCTCCTGCGCCTCGGCCATGCGGCGGCGGGCGCCCTCCACGTCGATGCCGGCCACGGGCTCGGCCGCGTCGGCGAGCACCAGCACCTTGTCGTTGCCCACCTCCACGAAGCCGCCCGCGACGAAGTAGGACTCGCGTCGGCCACCGTCGATGAGCGTCAGCGGACCCGGCTCCATCAGCGACAGGAACGGGGTGTGGCCCGGGCGCACGCCGAACAGGCCCCGGCCGCCGGGGACGACGGCCTCGTCGGCCTGCACCGACAGGATGCGCTTCTCAGGGGTAACAATCTCCACGGTCAGCTTGGCCATGAGGCTCCTCGAACTACCGCATCAGAACGTGAGCTGCTGGGTGGTTCCACCCACCGGCTCGAACTCCACCACCCCGGCATCCGTCAGCCGGGGCCCCTTGCCGGGGATGCCGAGCGTGCCCTCCAGCCACTTCAAGTGGTGGGTGAGCTGGCGCACCTCGGAGAGCTGCCGCGTGGAGAGCAGCTCCGTCAGCCGCTTCTCCTGGAGCCGGTTGCCCTTGCTGTCGTACTGCGCCGCCACCACCACATTGGCCCACGCGGGCGGCCCCTTGGGCTTCTTCTTCCCCCGGGTCACCGGCGCGGGCGCCGCCTTGCCCTTCTCCACCAGCGACCACAGCACCCAGACGCGCTCGCCGTCGTTGGAGACGAAGTAGAAGTCGTCCAGCGAGCCCAGGCACTTCGGCAGCGACCAGGCGGGACCACTCTCCTTCGTCACCTCCAGCCGGCAGTTGCCCGGCGCGACTTCCACCAGGTGCACGCTGAAGAGCCCGTTGGCGCTCACCCGGGCCCTCCCCTTGCGCTCCTCCGCCAGGGCGGGGAGCGCCAGGAACAGCAGGGCCAGGGCAAGCACGTGGCGACGCATGGTCACCTCGGGAGAGAGTGCGAAGCGGGACGACTCAGGATGCCGCGAGCTTCCGGGCGTTCTCGACGACCTCGTCGATGGAGCCCGTCATGTAGAAGGCGCCCTCGGGGATGTCGTCGTGCTTGCCGTCGGCGATCTCCTTGAAGCCCTGGATGGTGTCCTGGAGCTTCACGTAGCGGCCGTCCTTGCCCGTGAAGACCTTGGCCACGAAGAAGGGCTGCGACAGGAAGCGCTGGATCTTGCGGGCGCGCGCCACCACCAGCTTGTCGTCCTCGGAGAGCTCGTCCATGCCGAGGATGGCGATGATGTCCTGCAGCTCCTTGTACCGCTGGAGGATGCCCTGGACCTTGCGGGCCACGCCGTAGTGCTCGGCGCCGATGACGGCCGGGTCGAGGATGCGGCTGGTGGAGTCCAGCGGGTCCACGGCGGGGAAGATGGCGAGCTCGGCGATGGAGCGGTTGAGCACCGTCGTCGCGTCGAGGTGGGCGAAGGCCGTCGCGGGCGCCGGGTCCGTCAGGTCGTCGGCGGGCACGTAGATGGCCTGCACGGAGGTAATCGAGCCCTTGGTGGTGGAGGTGATGCGCTCCTGGAGGCTGCCCATCTCCGTGGCGAGCGTGGGCTGGTAACCCACGGCGCTGGGGATGCGGCCCAGGAGGGCGGACACCTCGGAGCCGGCCTGCGTGAAGCGGAAGATGTTGTCCACGAAGAGGAGCACGTCGCGGCCGTCCACGTCGCGGAAGTACTCCGCCATGGTGAGCGCGGACAGGGCCACGCGGGCGCGGGCTCCGGGCGGCTCGTTCATCTGGCCGTACACGAGCACCGCCTGGGAGGCCTCCAGGTTGTCGGTCTTGATGACGCCCGTGTCCTGCATCTCGTGGTACAGGTCGTTGCCCTCGCGGGTGCGCTCGCCCACGCCGGCGAACACCGAGAAGCCACCGCGCTCCACGGCCACGTTGCGGATGAGCTCCTGCAGGAGCACCGTCTTGCCCACGCCGGCGCCGCCGAACAGGCCAATCTTGCCACCGCGGGTGTACGGGGCGAGCAGGTCGATGACCTTGATGCCCGTCTCGAACATCTGCACGCGCACGTCCTGCTCCGTGAAGGGCGGGGGCGCGCGGTGGATGGACCAGTACTCCGTCGCCTTCACGGGGCCCATCTCGTCCACCGGGTCACCGGTGACGTTCAGGATGCGGCCCAGGGTCGCCTTGCCCACCGGCACCTGGATGGGGGAGCCCATGTTGCGCACGGACATGCCGCGGCCCAGGCCCTCGGTGGAGTCCATGGCGATGGTGCGCACCGTGTTCTCGCCCAGGTGCTGCGCCACCTCGAGCACGAGGTTGTCCTGCTCGGCGCCCAGGTTGGGGTTGGTGACCCTCAGGGCCGTGTAGACCTCGGGCAGCCCGCCGGGCGGGAACTCGACGTCGACCACGGGGCCGAGGACCTGGATGACTCTGCCTGCCGTCGGAACTTGAGCGCTCATGGAATTCGTCTGCCTCGCGGGGGGAGCGGCCATACGCCGCGCCCTTCTAAATTTCGGCCCGAGTGGGAGGGCGGGCCCCCTTTACCGGGGGCCTCCCGTAGGGTCAAGCCTCCCGGGCACTTCTGGGGTAAGTCGGGCTTAGCGGACCCACGCGCCAAGCGCTACCCTCTTGCTTGCCGTCCGTCTGGTACGCCCACGGCAGGCCGCTCTGGGGGCTTCCCACCCGCCGCCGGAGACCTTGAACGCGAAGGGCCCACCCCGATAGACGGAGCGGGCCCAGGGAGCGACCTGCTGGAGGCGGGGGGTTACTTCAGCGCCTCGGCGCCGGAGACAATCTCCATCAGCTCCTTGGTGATGACCGCCTGACGGGTGCGGTTGTAGGTGAGCGTCAGGCTGCCGATCATGTCGGACGCGTTGGAGGTGGCGTTCTCCATGGCGCTCATGCGGGCGCCGTGCTCGCTGGCCACGCTCTCCAGCAGCGCGCGGTAGAGCTTGATGTTGACGGCCTGGGGCACCAGCCGGTCCAGCACCGCCTGGCGGTCCGGCTCGTACTTGAAGTCCACCAGCGCGGGGGCGCCCTCGGCGGGGGCCTGGTCCGCGGCACCGAGCGTCTGCAGCGGCAGCAGCTGCACCACCGAGACCTTCTGGGTGATGGCGGTGACGAACTCGTTGTAGACCATGTGGACGGCGTCCACCTCGCCATTGAGGTAGCTGGCGACCAGCTCCTCGGCGATGTCCGCGGCGGCGCGGTAGTTCAGGCGCTGGTAGAGGCCGCCGAAGTCCTTGCGGATGGCCTGGCCGCGGTTGCGGAAGAAGTCGTTGCCCTTGCGGCCCACCGTGGCGAGCTGGATGCGCTCCAGCGCGGTGTTCTCGTAGAGGAAGCGGTTGGCGCGGCGGATGACGTTGGAGTTGAAGCCGCCGGCGAGGCCACGGTCCGAGGTGAGCAGGACCAGCTCCACCTTCTTCACCGGGCGGGCCACGAGCAGCGGGTGGGTGAGGTTCTCCCCACCGGAGCGCGCCGACAGGTCCGCGATGATCTGGTCCAGCATCGTCGCGTAGGGGCGCGCGGCGAGGATGGCGTCCTGCGCCTTCCGGAGCTTCGCGGCGGACACCATCTTCATCGCCTTGGTGATCTGCCGCGTGTTCTTCACCGAGCGGATGCGCTTGCGAATGTCACGAAGGGACGCCATGGGACCGGGAAGCTCCTGTGGGACGTTTCAAGCCCGCGTCGCCCAGGTGGGACAGGGGACAGCGGCGGGGCCCCCTATATAGGCGGGGCGGGGGCCGGTCAACGGCGGCATGCCTGTCCCGGGTCGGCGCCGGGTCGGCCGGGGCAAAGCAGGCGGGCAGGCCCCCAGGGGACTCCCGGTGGTGGGTGGCTGACTTACCTTGAAAGGGTGTTCATGCCCCTCGGAGAGCCTTCCATGCCAGCCTCCAGCGGACCCCTGCTCATCGTCGAGGACGACGCGGACATCCGGGAGGCCCTCCAGGGGTACCTGGAGCTCCAGGGCTACGAGGTGCGCGCCGCGAGCAACGGGAAGGAGGCGCTCAAGTACCTGGAGACGCCGCCGCGCCCCTCGCTCATCCTGCTCGACATGGCCCTGCCCGTCATGGACGGCCACCGGGTGCTGACGGCGCGCAAGGCGAACGCGACGCTGGCCGGGGTGCCCGTCATCATCCTGTCGGCGGGCATGGCGGCGATGAACCCGCGAGACAGGGCCGTGTACGCGGCCAACTACGACGTGGCGGCCTTCCTCAAGAAGCCGGTGGAGCCCCGGCTGCTGCTGGAGGTCATCGAGCGCTTCTCGCTGAAGTCGTCCGGAGCCCAGGCGGGCACGTCACCCTGAGACAGTGGGGCGTCTCGGCCCTTTCCCGGGACGGTGCGTCGGAACACAATGGACCTTCCACCGGTGTTCTCGGGGTCCATGAAGCCAGTCGGTGCGAGCAGGGTGTGGGTGCGCAGGGGCCTCCTCGCGCTGGTCGTGTTCGGCCTGGGCCTGCTTGCCCTCTCGCACCTCGTGCGGGTGAGCTACGAGGACCGCATCGTCCCGCTGGCGGGAGCGCCCGAGGCCCCCGTGGCCCTCGTCTTCGGCGCGGGGCTGGCGCCGGGCGCGGTGCCCTCACCGGTGCTCGCCCAGCGGCTGGACGCGGCCATTGCCCTGTGGAAGCAGGGGAAGGTGCAGGCGGTGCTGGTGAGTGGGGACCAGTCGAAGCCCTTCCACCACGAGACGCGGGCCATGCGGCGCTACCTGCTGGAGCGCGGCGTGCCCGAGTCGGTGGTGCAGGGAGACGAGGCGGGGCTGTCCACGTACGACAGCTGCCTGCGGGCGTACACCGTGTTCGGGGCGAAGCGGGCGCTGCTCGTCACGCAGCGCTTCCACCTGTCGCGGGCGCTGTTCATCGCCAACTCGGTGGGCATCGACGCGTGGGGCGTGGCGGCGGACGAGGGGCGCTCGACACCCTGGCGGTACACGGTGCGCGAGACGCTGTCCCGGGTGCTGGCGCTGGCCATGGTGCTGCTGGAGGTGGAGCCCGTCTACCCCTCCGGCCGCGCGGCGCTCCCGCAGCGCTGAGGCCCGGGCGAGCGAGGGCAGGCAGGCGGGCACCGAGAATTGCGGCGGCTCCTGCTGGTTCTCATTGTTGACTCGAAAGCAGCCGACCCACCGCGCTTTCTCGAGGAGAGGCCATGCGATTCAAGAAGCTCGGTTCGGAGGACGTAGGCGAGTCGACCTCGCGACGTCACATGAACCCGGATACCGGTGAGGAGGAGATCAACATCACCGACCAGGACATGGCGGCGACTCCGCCGCTGGAAGATGAGCCGGACTACCGCGACATCCTCCCGGACCAGATTCACGAGTTCCGCCGAGGCGACGAGGAAGAGGAAGGGCCGGAGCTGACAGCCCAGCCAGAGGACCGCATCAGACCCATCCGCCGCGACCAGCTCCCCGAGGGGTAGCCGCGCTGCGGACACTCCACGGGCCCGTCGCCCACGCCAGGGAACGCCACGAGCAGGCTGCGCGGCGCGGCAGGGGTACGCGGCTCCGTGGAGCAGAGTGAGAGGGATGCCGGGGTCGTGCGCCGGAGACTGGTGCACGGGCCCGGGACGGCTCCGCGTCGACGTTGGAGCCCAGCGCAGGAGTCCGGAGGCGGCGCCTCCTGACGAAAGTTTCCAAGGCCGGGCGCCGATTCTCCGGGCCCGGCCTTTCGACTACCTGCTCAACGACCGAGAGCCCTGGCTCCCTTCTTCGTGGGAACCTTCTTCGCAGGAGCCTTTTTCGCCGCAGCCTTCTTCGCGACCGGCTTCTTCGCCGCAGCCTTCTTCGCGACCGGCTTCTTCGCCGCAGCCTTTTTCGCCGCAGTCTTCTTCGCAGGCGCCTTCTTCGCTGCGGCCTTCTTCACCGGGGCAACCTTCTTCGCAGGCGCCTTCTTCGCTACGGCCTTCTTCACCGGGGCAACCTTCTTCGCAGGCGCCTTCTTCGCTGCGGCCTTCTTCGCTGTGGCCTTGCGTGCTGCCGGCGTGCCCGCGCCCTTCTTCGCGGCGGCTTTCTTCGCAGGAGCCTTCTTCGCCGCAGCCTTGGTGGTAGCCGCCACGGTCTTGCTCGCGGGAGCGGTCTTCGCAGCAGCAGTGGGTGCCGTAACGACCTTCTCCGCCGCAGGACCAGCAGGCGCCTTCTTCGCGGCGACCTTCTTCGCCGTAGCGGGCTTCGCGGTCGCAGCCTCCCGCGCGGCAGGCTCGGCAGCGGGTGTCCCGGTGGTCACCTCCGTGACGGGAGCAGACTCCACGCGGGCCCTCTCCGTGGCGGGCGCCTTCGCCTCCGCGCGGGCCTTCTTCGCGGCGGCCTTTTTCGGAGCGGAGGGCGGCACCGCCGGGGCCTCCGAGCCCACGGGCGCGGCCTTCTCACTCGCGGGAGCCTCCGCACCACCACTGGGGAGCAGGACACCCGCGCCACCCATGGCCTCGGAGCGAGGCTCCGCGCGGCCCACGGGCTTCACCTTCGCGGCTCGCCCCTCGCCGATGGGGCGCACCGGCTTCTTGGCCTCCGGCTTGGGCTTCCTCGCACCGAAGGGCCGCTCTTCGTCGCGCTTGCCGGCCGAGTACTCGTCGTACTCGTACGCGAGCTCGCGCACCTCCCCCGTGTCCTCCTCCCCGGCACCGGCCGCTCCCTCCTCCGTGTCGGCCTTCTCGAACGGACTTGCCTCCTCCTCGCCCTCTCCGTCACCAGCCTCGGCGCCGGACAGCGCGCCCTGGAGGACGGCGTTCATCGCGCGCGCGAAGGTGCGCTCACCGAAGCTCTCCACCTCCGCCGGAGGGACGAGCACGTCGAGCATGTCCTTCAGCGAGCGGTACATCCGCAGCTCCTGCTTCTCGCCGTCCCAGGTGCCGTAGACCCACTCCTCGTCACCCAGCGCCTCGACCCAGCCGGGCAGCGGCCCTCCCCCATCTCCCTGCTCCACCATCGCGGACTTTCGCGCGGTGAAGAGGTGACGGTGGAGCCCCTTCAGGCCAATGCGCCACACACCCGCGGCGGGAAGGCCCACCAGCTTGAGCCGGGACTTCTCCAGGACGCTCGGCGCCCCCTCGGGCCCATGCAGGGGGAAGAGCTGCACATCACCGCTGAACTCCCCGCCATTGAGGGCCTCGTACAGGGCACCAAGCTCCTCGGGGAATGGGACACCGCACTCCGTCTCGGCCCGGCGGACCTCGTCCGCGGGGACACCCGGTGACGCTGCCTTCGCCAACTTCCGCAGTGCCTCCAACCACTCGTGCATGACCCCTCCACGACATCCAATGACACAACCTTACGGCGTGTGTGCCCTCCTGCGCAGTGCGGGTGTTGGGTTTTGATGACACCCCGTGCGGGATGATCCAACCCTGGAGCGCCAAAGCCGCTGCCCCCCAGGCCACTCGCATGACTGGGACACACACCTGATCCAAACCGCTGGGAGGACGGACGCTCCCCCGGCCGTTCGCCCTGCTTCCGGTCGGTCTGGAGGGCAACGGCAGGCAACTCCTGGAGCAATGCATAGCCTCCGCCGACCCGTCGGGGCTGCCGCGCAGGGAAGCCTGCCGGGCTTGCGAGGGAAGAAGTCTTCCACCCGTGGGCGGGAGACCGGGGCATGCAGGCTGCACGGGCCGACGGCACTGCCACGTGGAGGTGACATGGGTCGTGGAGCGGGATGGTGGATGGTGAGCATCGTGGGCCTGCTGGCGTGCGGCCCAGGCGTACCCGAGGCACTGAACGGCGGCATTTCCGACCCAGACGATGTGCACCAGGAACTCCCTCCGGACCGTCCCAGGGACACGGCCACCGATGCGGGCCCGGTGACGTCTGAGGAGGACGCGGGGACCTCCCCGGCGGCCTCCGATGGAGGCGCTCCCGGAACGGATGCGGGTGTTGGAGGCTCGCAGCCGGACGCGGGCACGCCCGATGCGGGTCCGCGTCCCGTCCCCGTGGGCCAGTTCCCACCGGTGCAGTCGACCGTGCCGACCTTCGCGCTGGAGCTGTCTCCGGAGGACCTGGAGAAGCTGGAGGCGGACCCGTCCTCGAACGTGTCCGTCCCGTGCACGGTGACCCTGGAAGGAGTGCGGGTGCCGGGGCGCATGCGCTACCGCGGCGCGAGCACGCGCGACCTGCCGCAGAAGAGCTACAAAATCGAGCTGGACCCCGGCCACGAGCTGGGAGACCGGGACCACTTCGAGCTGCTCGCGAGCTGGTTCGACGGCGGCAAGCTGACGGAGAAGTTCGCGGTGGACCTGTACCGCGCCCTGGGGCTGCCCGTGCCGAAGGCCCGCTATGCGCGAGTCAGCGTGAATGGCGAGCACCAGGGGCTGTACCTGGACATGGAGCACGTGGGGAAGGACTGGCTCAAGCACCATCGGCGCGAGCGAGATGCCTCCATCTACCGCTGCGGCCACCGCAACTGCGAGCTGACGCTCCGGCCCGGCCCCCACCAGAGCAACTTCGAGAAGAAGACGAACGAGGACACCGGCCGCGAGGACCTGACGGCCTTCCTCGCCTGGGTGAACCGGAGCGACGACGCACGCTTCGAGGAGGAGCTGGAGCAGCGGGTGGACGTGGAGGCGTACCTGGGCAACCTGGCGGCGGACGCGCTCATCTCCAACAACATCATCGAGGACTCGCGCAGCTTCTGGGTGCACGAGCTGCACGCGGACCGGTGGACGTACGTGCCGTGGGATTTGAACAACGCGCGGATGCTCTACTGGCGCACGTGGAACCCGCTGTCGACGCCCGTGGTCGACCGGTGGCCGCAGTCCTTCACGCTGTACGACCCGGCGGTGCAGGACATCTTCGAGACGCGCGTGGCGACTCGGCCCGAGCAGCGCCCCACGTGGAGCGTGCTGGCGACGCGCGTGTGGGACCGGCCGGCGCTGCGGGCGCGGGTGCTCGCGAAGCTGGAGGCCGCGCTGGAAGGCCCCTTCTCCGAGGACAAGGCGCTGGCCCACATCGACGCGCTGTGGAAGGTGGTGGAGCCGGAGCTGAAGAACGACCCGCACGCGTCCGCCGAGCACCTGCGGCGCGCGCGCCAGTTCCTCCGGGACTACGTGCGCGGCCGGCGCGAGTACCTCCTGAAGAAGCTGGAGACACTGCGGGTGCACGGGAGCGGGCCGCTGGTCATCCGCGAGGTGACGACGGGGGGCTCGGGGTACGTGGAGCTGTACAACCGGGGCAGCGGCGCGCTGGACCTGAGCGCCTACGAGGTGACGAGCGACCTGCGGGCCACGGCGCGGTATCGGCTGTCTTCGGGGACGCTCGGGCCCGGGCAAGCTGTGAGGTTGCTGGCGAGCGGCGACATCTCCCGGGGACCGCTGCACCTGCCCTTCACGCTGTCGCGCAACGGGGGCGAGGTGGGGGTGTTCAGCCGGGAGCGGCGCTCGGAGGAGACGGGGAAGCCGGTGCTCTACGGGCCGGAGGATGCCGTCTGGTACGGGCCGCTGCCCGCCGGGACAGTGTACGGGCGCAAGAGCGGAGGGGCCAGTGAGGACTTCGAGCGGCGCACGCCGTGAGCAGGTTGAAGAAGGAGGGGGAGACCGTTAGGCAGGAGGCCATGGCACATCCCGTGAGCTACGAGGGAACGGCGGAGAACTTCGACCAGCTGGTCATGGAGCCGAAGGGCGAGCTGGTGGTGGTGGACTTCTGGGGAGACGGCTGCCCGAACTGCGACATCTACGCGGCCGCCGAGCCCATGCTGCTGTCGGAGCTGGAGGGTGCGCCGATGCGCGTGGTGAAGGTGAACGCGTACCAGTACGAGGACCTGGCGAAGCGCTTCGGCCTCTTCGGGATTCCGACGTTCCTGCTGTTCCGCGACGGGAAGCTCATCGGGAAGATGAGCCAGTACTACGGCAAGGAGTACTGGCTCGGCGTCATCCGGGACCATCTGCCGAAGGCGTAGGGCGGGTCATTCGTCGTAGTTGACCTGCAAGGCGCCCGCTGCATCTGGGTCGAACCCATCGGGCCATTGGGTGTTGCTGTCATAGAAAGCACCACGCAACAGCGCTCGTTCGAGCACGGCCCCGGTGAGGTTGGCGCCCGTCAAGGAGGCCCCTGCTAAGTCGGCACCGACAAATGAGGCACCTGCTAGGTTACTGTCCCCAAACAAGGTTCCTCGCAGGTTTGCCCCGTCGAACACAGCATGAACCGCAGAGGCATCAGTCAACTCTGCGGCATCGAGATTCGCTCCGACAAAGACAGCGCCGTCCATCACCGCCCCGGCGAGCCCCGCTTCACGGAGGGACGCCGCATCGAAATTACATCCCGAGAGCTCCGCATTCATCAGCGAGGCGCCATCGAGATGTGCTCGAACGAAACTCGTGGGAAGGCTACCTCCGCTGGGAACTGCCCTGAAGTTGGTTCGTGAAAAGTTGGCACCTTCCAGATGGGCCTCACGGAAGTCAGCACCTCTCAAGGTGTTATCTGGCATCAAGGCACCCACCAACTGCGCTTTGCGCGCGATGATGATGGGGCCGACTCGCATCATCCAGAACCAGGCGAGCATCGACCGAAGGGTCAGCTTGTCATGCTGTTTCAGGCCGGGGCTGCCCTTCAGCGTGCTCCCGATGGCAAGCGCCGCCTCACGCAACCAGGGGCTCCTGTCCTCTCGCAGCGAAGGGTGACGGCCACGTGTCCCACGTGAGGACTCGGCTGGCAGCAGGGGCACCTCCGACTCGAAGCGCATCTGAGCCCACCCCAGCAGAGAGCGGCGCTCGGACTCCGTCAGGCCGAAAGGAGCTGCTGTGCGTTTCGGGTGGGCAGCCCCGTCCAGCATCTCAATCAGGAACTCAAACGTCCGGTCCTCACGGCTGAGCAGTCGTCCTCCCAGCAGCGGAGCTTCAACGTCCTCCCAATCTCGTGATGAGGCCCTGGCAATGGCCTTCAGCCTGTCCGCCCAGTAGCGAGCCACCAGGAACTCCCGGAAGGACTTGTGACCGAAGAGGAGTTGGCTCGACTCCCCGGCGCGCAAGTGAGCCTGGAGCGTCAGCAGCAGGCCCACCTGGATTGCATCGATGGTCTCAGCCGCACTCTTCTCCACCTTCAATTCATCGACGAGGAGGCTCGTGATGCCGTGCTTCGTGAGAACCTCCGCTTTGCGCCCGGGTTCGAGCATCTGGCGCTGGTCGAGCTTCGTGGCTTCCCAGGCCACGCGCCCCATGAGCCACAACATGGCATCCGGTGGCACGGTTCCCCGCGCGACCAGGTCCATGCTCACCAAGTGTTGATGAAGCTTATCGGAGGCCTCGAAGACGTTCTTGTGCCCCCTGCGGTCTGCCTCATGCTTTCCCCGCGCAATCTGCCAGAAGAACTCCTCGTAAAGAGCAGCGCGGCTTGCGCCCACCTCGCGGGACTGGCCCCCCCAGGTCTGCGCAACCATGAAGAGGAGAATGGGCGTCCTGGCCAGCTCGCCCAAGTTTCTGGCTTCAAGCTCTTGAGGGGTTGGCCCAGCACCTCCATTCAGGCCACGCCACGCTTCGAGCCAGTCGGCAATCTGCGGTTCGGTCCACGGCAGGATCTCAAGCACCGGAATGCCCTCCAGTTCCTGCTCCGCAGGGAGCGCACCGGGACGAGAGAAGACGATGAAACGGTGGTGCTCCGAGGCCTCGTCCTTGATGCGCTGAAAGAACGACTCCAGCCGCCGCTCTCCGAGGATGACCTCATCCAACCCGTCGAGGATGAAGAGAGCTCGCTGTGTGCGACCTGGGGGCTCAAGAGCAGGGTCGTCGAGCTTCAGCTTCAGATCCAGCTCACCAGCCTCGCGTTTCCACGCTCTGCGTACGAACTCGTCAAGATCGACCCCTTCGTCGGTCAAGTCTTCGGCGCATCGGATGAAGACCGGTATCTCCGTCTCAGGAGACGGGGTTCGCGTCTCCAGGAACCGCAGGGCGAGCCGCTGCGCCAGTGACCGCGCCGTAAGCGACTTCCCCATTCCGAAGTCTGCACGCACAACGACGACATTCGTCTTCGAAGAACCAAGCCACTGTTCGATCAGGGAAAGCACAGGCTTCCGTGGCGCCTCCTCCTGCTGTTCCTTCTTCGCGAGACGGGCAGCAGGCTCGATGTACATCTTCGCGAGCGGCATGAACGGAATGGGGTCATCTGGCGGCCGGTCGCGCCGCTCCATGTTGCCAAAGGTGTGGCGCTCGCCCCATTCGGCCATGTCGCGCAGGAGCAGCTCGCGCAGCATGCGCACGCGGTAGTCGCCAACCACGCCAGCCACATACCGCTGGAGCTTCTGACCTTCCGGTGATGCCAGCACCTGCTGATAGGCAAGGAGGAAGTCACGCTCGAACCCCAGTCGCCCCTTCTCCAAGTCGAGCAGCGGGATTCCTCCCTCGTCCAGCTTCGGGTTGGAGAAGGCGTCCCAGAGCGCCCTGTAATACGGAGTCGCCAAGGGCTCGCCGATGGCGGCCGCATCTCGCACCCCATCCACACTCGGGGGCAAGTCTCCCGCCTGTAGCAGGGAAGGCCCCCCAAACTTCGGAAGCGCGCTGACGGCAAGCTTCACCCGAAGGTCGATCTCATCCGCCCGTTCCCGCTGCTCCCTGCCCATGAAGAGCCGAAACCCACTAGGCGCCAACTGCCTGTTGAACGCCCACTGCCGCCCGAGCGCGTGGCCGAAGCACTGTGCAATGACGCCAAAGTGCAGGGCCGCCATGTCCGAGAGCTGACCGGAGCTATTTCCTCCCAGGTCTCCCAGCAGGTCCGTCGCCAGACGTAGCGCAGTGACTTCCTTGCTGCCGATGCCCTCTTCCTTGAAGGCATCCCATGCGGCCATTCCCACCTGGAGGAGCTTGCTGACAGCCTTGACGGTCACCAACACTTCGAACATGGACGTCCCCCTCACTCCAGGTCCTTCAACTCAGTCTCGGCCCACTCGCGGTAACGGGGAATAGGCTCGTTCGCGATGTACTCCTCCAGCACCTTCCGCGCGCCTTCAGGGTCTTCCGCCTCCTGGAGGTCACGCACGTCGCCGAGCGTGCTGGAGTAGCGCTTCCCGCCATCGATGACCCGGCGGCGGACCTCCCGCACCAGCGCCGCCGTCCCCTCGGCCGTGAGCAACAACGTGTAGACCTCTGCCTCGGCAATCGTCATCTGCAGCGCGACGGACTGCACCTGTGCGCGGTCCTCACCAGGAAGCTCCAACCTTCCCTCCGGAGAGATCCACTTCTCCATCGCAATGACCTGGTCCCATGCAGGTACTCGCGGTCTCACATTCCACCCCCGGGCAAAACCAGCGCTTCAGCACTGGCCCCAGTATGGCCGCACCAGCCTAACGCGGGGATGCACAAACACACTGCACCAGCGATAGACAGTCAGAACGGAGTCAGGTGCGACTCACGCCCGCAGCACGGTCGCCTTGCGGTCCGAGAGCGCCTGCGCCTGCTCGAAGCGCGTGCAGGAGTCGGCGTCACCTGATTCCCGGCTACGGTAAGGACGAAGCTCCTGGGCTCGGCCTGCACCTGCAACTCGGCGTCATCCGGGACCATCTGCCGAAGGCGTAGCCTCCAGACGTGTAGAGCGCCGGGGGACCCACGCGGCCCCCCTTGCAGAAGGCACTCCGTGCGTCACCGGCCCGGAGTTCCACGCCGCAGCAGCTCGAGCACGGGCTGGCAGCCCGCGTCCCGGGCCAAATCCAGCGCGGTTTGTGGACTCCACGAGGTCGTCGCGGTGATGCGCGCCCCGGCCGCCAGCAGGGCTTCAGCCACCTCAGGGGAACAGCCCTGCGCCGCAGCCATCAGCGGGGTGCCCGCCTCGCCTACTCGCTCCAGGTCGGCACCGTGTGTGAGCAGCAGGCGCACGACGCCCAGGTGCCCCCGGCGGGACGCGGCCTCCAGTGCCGTGAGGCCCATCTTGCCCGGAGCGTCCACGCGCGCTCCGTTCCGCAGCAGGAGCGCCACCACTTCCTCGCGTTCCTGCATGGCGGCCGCGATGAGTGGCGAGACCTTCCCCGCCACGGGCTGATTCGGGTCCAGCCCGAGCCGCAACAACCAGCGGACCTTCCCGAGCTCACCTCTCCATGCCGAGTCGGAGAGCTGTCGGTAGACGTGATGCGAGACCTCGCCCCAAACCGAGGCAGTGCCCGCGACCACTGCCGCCGCGAGGCCTGCCCATAACCAGGTTCTCCTCCTGCGGAAGCTGCGCATCATCAGCATGGCTCGTGGCTACGTCACGTCCCGGGGTTGCCTAGCAACGCAGGGGCGCACAACGGGAGTATGCCCGACTCATGCCCGCAGCACGGTAACCTTGCGGCCCGAGGGCGACTGGGCCTGCTCGAAGCGCATCCGGGAATCGGCGTCACCTGATTCACGCCGACGGTCGAAGATGACGAGCACGCCCTCATCGAGGCTCAGCTGCTCCAGGTACTCGTCGAGCTGCGCGAGCCCCCTGGGCAGCGGGTCCTTCTCCCCTTCCCGCCACACCTTCAGCTCCATCGCCTGTCGCTGCCAGCGGCGCTGCCCCGCCTCCGTATAGGGCCAGCGCACCAGCAGGTCGATGCGTCCCCTGCCCACGCCGTACTCCCAGTCCACGAAGCCACCGCCGTTGACCACCCGGTGGAGGAACGCCATGAGCACCAACTGAGACGCGACCTCGTGGTACGAGAGTCCGGCGGTCAGCACCTCTCCATGCTCTCGCCAGAACGCGGCGAACTCGCGGAGCAGGCGGCCGAAGTCCAGCCGGCCATCTGGCAGGACGAAGTTCCTGGGCTCGGCCTGCACCTGCAGCTCGGCGTCCCCTGCGAGCACCCGGGCAATCACCTCGTTGTAGATGGGGTTCGCGATTCGCACCGGGTTGTCCGGCGCGAGCAACCCCAGGTCCCGGGCGTACTGCACGTCATCCTGGTAGCTGTCGCCGGAGGTCAGCATGCCGGCCAGCACGGGCTCGAGCACGCGACGGATGCGCGGCTCATGCAGGCGCGCCACCAGCGAGTCGAGGTGGGTGACGCGGGCGTAGATGAGCCGCTCCTTGGCCGACTCCACGTGGTCCGCGGTGATGGGCTCGCTGAGAGGTACCGCCATCTCCTCGGTGATTTCCCGAGCGATCGCATTGACCAGCCAGGGTTGTCCGGCCGTCAGCTCGAAAGCGCGCACCAGGGCCTGCTCGGTGAAGGGCTGTCCGGTCTCCGTGGTGTGCTGCTTGTAGAGTTCTTCGACTTCAGACTGGTCGAAGTCACCCAGCCGCAGTGACTTGAGCTTGATGTTGAAGGGGCTCGCCATGCCGAACCGGTCTGCATCCCCACCACTGGCGGCCTTGCAGTCGCGCACGTCTCGCAAACCACAGAGGATGACGGAGGCAGGGAAAGCACCGGGGCGGCTCGGAAAACCACTGCCCAGCTGGCGCAGGACGCTGATGAGGCTCTGCCCACGCAGGGCGTCTATCTCATCCAGGAAGAGCACCAGCGGGCGCGGGCAGGCGCTCGCCCACGCGGAGAGAGCGGTCCCCAGGAGCAGGCTGTCCGGTACGTCGGGAAAGGGCGGCGGTTGCAGTTCCGTGGGCAGGAAGAGCCCCGCGTTGAGCCGCAGGTTGGCCAGGATGGCCCGCTGCGCCTCGCCGAAGTCGTCGCCCGCCGCCTCGCCCACTTCGCAGGAGGAGTAGAGCGCGGCGTAGCGCCCGGCAGCCGTGAGTTCCTCCGCCAAGGCCCGGGTGGCAGTGGTCTTCCCTGCCCGCTGGAGCGCGTGAACCATGAAGTAGCCCAGTTGGTCCAACGGTTCAGACACCACGGGGAGTCGACGCTCGGCGGCAACCATGTAGTGCCAGTCCGGGCGGCACGGGCCCGCTGTGTTGAAGCGGCGCGGCATGGACACTACCTGTAATCGGCGAGGTAACGGTGTTGCCTGCCTACCCTAAAGGTAGTACCGAGGACACGAAATAGAACCTACCTGCGCCAATTCGGACGCGCTCCATGCTTCTTCTCTTCCGGCACGCTGCGGGAGCGAGTCATGTCCAAAGAGGGTGGCCATCCCGGGGACAACCCGCATGCTGAGTTCCCCATCTCCGAGGCGACTCAGCCAGAAGGTGACGCTCACTACGATGCCAGGTCACGAACCCGCGAAGTGCTCGGCAGCTTCTTCTCGCGCCTTGGCCGCAAGGTGTACCTGGCCTGCGAGCTGCCCGTGGACTACCCGGGTGAGCCCATGTTCGCCCCGGACGTCATCGCCGTAGTGGACGTGGAGCCCCACTCGCGCATGCGTTGGACGGTGAGCGCCGAGGGAAAGGGCGTGGACCTCGCGCTGGAGGTGCATGTCGCGGGCGAGCGGCGCAAGGACCTCGAACGGAATGTGGAGCGCTACGCGCGGCTGGGCATCCGCGAGTACTTCGTCTTCGACCTCGGCCGGCTGCGACTGAACGGCTGGCGGCTTGTCGAGGGACTCCGCGCATATCGTCCCATCCTCCCCCAACGCGGTACCTACCACTCGGACGTGCTCGACTTGGAGTTACAGGTCGGGGAGGAGCAACTTCGCTTCTACAAGGGCGGCGCAGCCCTTCCGAATGCACAGGAAGTGATTGCCAGACTCGAACGGCTGGTCGGGCAACGGGAGGCAAGTTGCGCCGAGCTGCAGCAACAGCTGGTCGAAGAAGCTCGCCTGCGCGCGGAAGAGTCCCAGCGCCGCGAGGACGCCGAGCGGCGTCTGGCCGAGGCCCTCGCCGAGCTGGAGCGCCTGCGCGGCGGCAAGCACTGACGCCTCAGTCCCTGTACCCCCGCGCCTGCAACCGGAACAGGTGCGCGTAGCGCCCGTCCCTCGCCATCAGCGCGTCGTGGCTGCCCAGCTCCTCCACCTGCCCGTTGTGGAGCACCGCAATCTGGTCCGCCATCCGCACCGTGGAGAAGCGGTGCGAAATCACAATCGCAATCCGGTCCGCCGCCAGCGCCTGGAAGCGCTCGAACAGCGCATGCTCCGCCTCCGCGTCGATGCTCGCCGTCGGCTCGTCCAGAATCAGCACCTCCGCGTCGTCCCGCATGAACGCTCGCGCCACCGCCAGCTTCTGCCACTGCCCCGCCGACAGCTCCTGCCCCTTCTCGAACCAGCCCCCCAGCATCGTGTCGTACTGCTTCGGCAGCGTCGCAATCACCTCGCTCGCCCCACCCTCCTCCGCCGCTCGCACAATCCGATTCCGGTCCTCCAGCGCCGGCACGTGCCCCAGGCCGATGTTCTCCGCCACGTTGAACTGGTAGCGCACGAAGTCCTGGAACACCGCCCCGAAGCGGCTCCGCAGGTCCTCCACGTCCATGTCCTTGATGTTGACGCCGCCGTAGAGAATCTCCCCCTCCGTCGGCTCGTACAGGCGCAGCAGCAGCTTCACCAGCGTGCTCTTCCCCGCCCCGTTCTCACCCACCAGCGCCAGCTTCTGCCCCGGCTGCAGCGTCAGATTCACCCCGCGCAGCGCCCACGCCTCCTTCCCCGAGTAACGGAAGGACACGTTGCGCAGCTCAATCGCGTTGCCGGGCCCTCGCGGCGGAGACTTCGCCGGCAGCACCCGCGTCGTCTCCCCTCCCGTGGGGATGTCCAGGTACATGAAGAGGTTGCTCATGAAGAGCGCGTCCTCATACATGGACCCGATGCTCGTCAGGATGCCCTGGAACGCCGCCTGTCCCTGACGGAACACGCCCAGGTACAGCACCATGTCGCCCACCGAAATCGCCCCGCTCGCCGCGCGGCCCGCCACATACAGGTAGCAGGCGTAGAAGGCCGCCAGCGACAGCACCCCCAGCCCCAGCCCCCACGCCAGCCGCTTGAAGGCCAGCGCCCGGTCCTCCGAGAAGAACTTCTGGAAGAGCGAGCGATAGCGCCCCAGCACCAGCGGCCCCAGCCCGAAGAGCTTCACCTCCTTCACGTGGTTGTCCCGCGTGAGGATCCACTCCAGGTAGTTCAGCTTGCGCCCCTCCGGCGCCCGCCACGAGTACAGCCGGAAGCCCTCCGCCGCCAGCCGCGCCTCGGCGATGAAGGCCGGAATCGACGCCGCCACCAGCACCACCACGCTCCACGGCGACAGCGCTATCAACAGCGCGGCGAACGTGGACAACGTGATGGCGTTCCGCACAATCGAGAACGCCTGCATCACCAGCGACAGCGGCCGGCTGTTCGCCTCGCGCCGCGCGTTCTGCATCTTGTCGTAGGTGTCCGAGTCCTCGAAGTGGCGCAGCTCCAGCTCCAGCGCCTTCTTCAAAATCCGCTCGTTGAGCAGGTTGCCCAGGTTGGCCCGCAGCAGCTCGCGCGTCAGCGTCAGCCCACGCTCCACCACCGCCGAGCCCAGCATCAGCCCGAACTCCAGCCCCACCAGGCCGTAGACGCGCGAGCGCGCCTCCAGCGAGCCCTGCGCCGCCGCCACCACCGAGTCCACAATCAGCTTCCCCACCCAGGCGATGCCCGCCGGCAGCACCGCCGCCACCAGCGTCAGCAGCCCCAGCAGCACCGCCAGCCGAGGACTGGCCTGCCAGAAGAGGCGAAAGGTGCCGGGGAGCTGCTTGAACAGGCTACCCGTGCTCTTCAGGCGGGCCCGGAGTGACTGCGGAGGAGCGGAAGCGGACAGGGGTGGGGACACGGGGCGCGTTCATAACGCGGACCGGCTGTCCGTGCTCAGCCGCGAACCGGTGTGCCGCGCCACCAACACGTCGCACCCGGCCCGCGCCAGCACCCGCTCCGTCAGCGGTGTCCGGGCGTTCGCCCCCGACATGGCCAGCGCCAGCACGTCCGAGCCCCGCTCCGCCACCTCCGCCAGGATGCCCTCCCCCACCTCCGCGTCACCGCTGCGCACCCGCACCTCCAGCTCGCGCCCCGTCTCCCGGTAGGGAGCGAGGAACCGTCCGAGCGCCACCCGGGCCGTGTACTCGCGCTCCTGCCGGAGGAGCAGCCAGCGCTCGGTGGGCGCCCCCTTCGCTCGCAGCGCTTCCTCTTCGTCTCGCGTGTCCACCACGTGCAGCACGTCCACCGGCGTCGGCGCGGGGCACATCCGCAGCATCAGCTCCAGGGCCCGCCGCGACTCGCGCGAGAAGTCCACCGCCACCAGGGGCCGCGCGTAGGGCTTCACCGGATGCGGCACCACCACCAGCACCGACGCGCCCAGCCGGCGCACCATGCGCCGCACCATGGAGTCCCCCGCCAGCTCCTGCAGGGGGTACGTCACGTGCGGCCGTCCCAGCACCACCAGCTCCGCCCCCAGCTCGCTCGACACGGCGGACGCCGCCTCCACCGGGTCGCCCTGGCGCAGCGCCTCCTGCACGTCCACGTCCACCCGGTGCCGCAGCCGCCGGCACACCGATGACACCGCCTTGCGCAGGCAGCGCTCGCCGGACACGGTGCCTCCAGGGCCGTCATGCCCGTCCAGCCGCGGGCTGGCGTGCATCACCGCGAAGACGCCTCCCTGACCCAGGGGCAGGCGCAGCGCTCGCGCCAGCGCGAACTCGGAGCGCAAGGAGAAGTCCGTCCCCACGACCACCCGCGAGACGCCGCGCTGGCCGCGAAAGTGCCCCGCCGTCAGCAACGGCAGCGCTCCATTCAAATGCTCGTGCGTCCTCATCATCTCGCGTCCCTCCTTCCAGTTCCCTCATCTCTTTAGTGTGCGCGGACCGACGGGGTGACACCCGTTCCCGCGCCGCGAGGGCCCGAGCGCGCCACTGCTCCGCGAGCAGCCGCCATGCTCCAGGTGAGAAGGGACCCGTGAGCAGAAGCTTCAGCGCCTCGGAGGGACGTGCCACCAGGCCCGCCGAGCCGGCGACACCGCGACCGGGCAACCTCCACGGCCCGCTCCCGGGAACAGGGGCCGAAGAAGCAGGGTGTGCATGGCGCGTCGCGTCCGGCTGGGACGCGGCTGCACGAGTGCCACTTCGCGAAGTCGGGCACGTGCGTCACACGGTGGACGGGCACCCTGAAAAAACTCCTGCGCGGTGGCTCGCGTATCACACCTGGGCGCAGAACGCCGTGCATGGGCCAACGACGGTTGGCGTGCTTGGCACGTCCGAAGGGCAACAGAGCGACTCCGGACGGCCACACGAAGCACGGCCAGCGATTTGCAGAAGAGGTGCGGCGGCGGCGCTCGGGGCAGTGGGCGGCGGGTCGGACGGGAAGCTGAAGAAGGGGGAAGTGCCAATGCGCGGGGTCATCACCGGACGAGAGGTGGTCGCCAACCTGGGGCTCATCTACCGGGAGTTCGGTGCGGGCTGCGTTCTGCGCTGCCTGTGGGTCATGGTCAGCGGGAAGTCCACCACGTTTCTCGAGGTGGCCTGCCCGCCAGTGACGAAGCGGTAGAACGCAACAAGGGCCGCGGGAAGAAGTCACCCGCGGCCCCGCCCTCACTACGATTCAATCATGGAGGCTCGAGGGCCTCACCGTGCCGCCAGGACTGGCGACTGGCGGCCTCACTCAACCCACGCCCAGGCTGGGCGCACATGAGGACGGGCCGCGAGGAAGTTCCCCCGCGGCCCGCCAGGACTGCATCGCTGTCAGGCCGGACTACGGCCCGTTGCCGCGCGGCTTGTCGGGGTCAATCGCATCCTTGATGGCGCGCTTCACGTCCTCGACCTTGCCCTTGAGCTCGCCCTTGGCCGTGTCCTTCTTGCCCTCGGCCTCCAGGTCACGGTCGCCGGTCGCGACGCCCGCGGTCTCCTTGATGCGTCCCTTGGCCTTGTCGGTCCACTCACCCATGACTGGCTCCTTTCGTTCGTGCCGCTGCTGAACAGAAGGTGGGCATGCGGGCGGGGGCGTGCAGTCACCAGGGGCCCGCACGCCCGCCTGCCGGGCGGAGCGCGGCGCCAGGGAGCGCCGCGACGGCCCTCGGCCCGAAGCAAGCCAGCCCCTCGACACGCGCTCCAGAACCAAGCTGACTATTCTCGTTTTGATTGTTTTCCGCCCTCATGAGCAGGCTTCACGGGAAAGCGGAGACGACGCGCCGTGTCGGGCCTCCCGAGCCCTTGGCGCTTCCGCTGTGAGCGAAACCTTCCTGGCGGGTAGTGCATCCGGACATTGACGGGGGGCGGTTCGCACCGCACGCTGGGTCCACTGCCACCCCGGAGACACTGCTTCCCGATGTCGACCCCCTCGCTCCCGTCCCCTGGCGCGCTGCTGCGGCGGCTGTATCTGCTCCGGTCCCTCATCACCACGGTGGCCTTCACCCCCGCGCTCTACGTCGACATGCAGCTGCTCGACCTGAACGGGGACCACGAGCGGAGAATCTTCCTCGGCGTCATCACCCCGCTGGTGCTGGGGCTGTGCGCGGTGGCCCAACCGCTGCTGGTGACGCCCTGGTTGCTGCGGCGCGCGCTGAGCTCGGAAGGGGCGCTCCGGGTGCAGCGGCTGATCCGCATCCCCGCGGCGCTGGCCTTCGGCGAGGCGATGGTGTCGTGGTTCGTGGGCGGCATCCTCTTCAACGGCGGAGTGGCGGTGCTGTTGGACCGGCCGGCGTCGGTGGTCTTCGTGGGCGTGGCGGTGGCGGTCAGCGCGGGCCTCTTCAGCTGCCCGCTGATGTTCATGGCGTTCGAGAAGGTGATGATGCCCACGGTGCTGGACGCGTATGCGCGCGCGCCCACCGCGAAGCCCGCGGGCGAAGGCTTCGCCGCGCGCCAGCTCTGGCTGCTGCCCGCCACCGTCGTCTCCGCGCTGCTCGTCACCTGTCTCACCAGCATCGTCACCCTGCACCTGCGGCTGGAGCGGGGGCTGGGCGCGCTGGCCTCCGACATGAAGTCGCGGGGGGACGTGGTGGCGGCCGAGCGCGTGAAGGCCACCGTGCGCCCGCTCCAGGAGGAGCTGGTGTTGCCGGTGGTGATGTTCGGCGGCTACGCGGCGCTGGGCTCCATCCTCACCGCCGCCTGGGCGGCCCGCCGGCTGGCGAAGGGCGCGCGGGCGGTGGGCACCTCGCTGGAGGCGCTGGTGGACGGCCGCGCCGCGCCGCCGCAGTGGGTGTCCACGGACGAACTGGGCGACCTCGCGGCGAACACCTGGCAGCTCTACCGGCGGCTCCAGGAGCTGCCGCGCTCGCTGCGCTCGTCCGCGGGAGACCTGGCCCAGGCCGGCAACCGGCTGTCCCAGGCCAGCAACCAGCAGAACCAGACGCTGTCGCGCCAGGCCGCGGCGCTGCACCAGGCGCGCGCCACCGCGCAGGAAATCCAGCAGGCCTCCACCGTCACCGCGACCCGCGCCACCAGCATCCTGCGCGTGGCCGAGCGCGCCGCCGCAGTGGGCAAGCTGGGCGAGGAGTCGCTGGCCGGCACCGAGAAGGGGCTCGCCTCCATCCGCGACATCGCCGCCGGGCTGCACGAGCAGATGCAGGACCTGGAGCAGCGCGCCCGCGAGGTGGGCCGCGTGTCCGAGATGGTGAAGGCGCTGGCGGACCAGTCGCACATGCTCGCCATCAACGCGGCGATTGAAGCCACGCGCGCGGGCGAGCACGGCAAGGGCTTTGGCGTGGTGGCGCGGCAGATGAGGGACCTCGCGGACCAGTCCATCCAGGCCACCAACCAGGTGCGCGGCCTGCTGGAGACCATGGCCACCGCCACCCACCAGGCCACGGCGCTGTCGGACCGGGGCGTGGAGGGCGTGGAGACGTCACTGGTGCCGCTGCGCACCAGCGGCGAGCGGCTGCGCGAGCTGGCCGCGCTGTCCCAGGAGTCCGCCACGGCGGTGCGGCAGATTACCGAGGCCGTGTCGCAACAGCACCAGGGCGTGGACCAGCTCTTCGCCGCCGTGCGCGAGCTGGACGAGCTGACGACGGACACGCTGCGCCACCTGGACACCACCCAGCAGGCGGCCACCGCCGTCTCCCAGGCCACCGGCCAGGTGTCGCAGCTGGCCCAGCGCTACGTCTGAGACGCTGTGGAGCCTCAAGTCCGGGGCGCGGCCTCGTCGCCGGGTGACTCCGGAGGCTCCGGCGCGAGCCGCCCGTCCGGCGTCAGCACCGGCGCGCGCAGCAGCACCGCCACCTCGCCCATCAGCGCGGCCAGCCGCCGCAGCCGCTCGCGAGGCTCCGGGCCGTCCTCCTCGAAGCTGGTCGGGTCCAGATACGTGAGCTGCGCCGAGGCCCGCCCGTACACGCCGGCCACCCGCGTCGTCCGGGTCTCCAGCTTCGCGTGCAGCACTCCGAGGAAGCGTGTTGCGTGCGCCAGCGCTCCGGCGGCCTCGTCCAGCGCCAGGACTCGCGCGGCTTGAGCCGTGCCGGGAGCCGTCAGGGCCCACGGCGCCGCGGCCTCGAACAGCGAGGCACCATCCACCACCACCGGCGGCGCGTCTTCATCCAGCCAGCCCCGGTCCAGCCACTTCAGCACGGGGGCCAGGGCCGGAGGCGTCTCCGCGCCCGCGCCGAGTAGCGGCCAGGGACGCAGCGTCGCGCGCGGGGGTGGGTCCAGGGGCAAGGCTCGCAGCGCTTCCCTCGCGTCGGGCTCGAGCACTTCGTCTTCCCGTGCGTACTCCCAGCGCTCCAGCCGCTCCAGCAGCGCGCGGAAGGGCACCACGCCCTCCGCGTGCGCGCGCGACTGGAGCTCGCTCCAGGCCGTGACACCGTCCCTCACCCGGAGACGGGCCGCCTTGAGGGCCGCCAGCGCCTCGCGGTGCCGCTCGCGCGCGGCGCGCACCCTCGCCTCCTCGGGCGTCGCGGGCTCGCCCTCCTCCAGGACCCGCTTCACGCCGAGCCCCAGTGCCGTCAGCACCAGGCCGCCCACCGCGAATGGGATGAAGAAGGGCATGCGGGCCTCCTCGGGTCCGACTGTTCCTCTTATGAAGCGGGGGTCAGCTTCGCATCCTCCGTGCCCCGTCGATACAAGCGAGCCGTCCCCTGGTTGTCAGCCCGTCAGTCCGGCTCGCTGAGAGGGTGTCGTGGACGTTGCCCCTGGACGCAGCGCTTCGACGGGGGACAGCTCCAGTCAGCGCATTTAAGGGGACGGGCATGTTTCCGCGCTTGCTAGCGTGAGGCGGCTCCCCGACCTGGCGTGGTCCCTACATGCGAAGCACCACGACACCGGCAAGAGTCACGGCAGCGCCTTTCGAGCCTTGGATGGCGGAGGCCTCACCATGAAGGACTGGGAGTTCCATTTTCGCGTCCTGAATCTGCTCGGGCGACTCCTGGAGGAGACTGCCTCAGCGGAAGACAAGGAGCGCCTGGAAGCAGCCATGGACGCGCTCAACTTCATCTCTGCTACCGGCCAGTCCCATGACTTCGAAGTCTTTCGCGAGAGCATCAACGACAATGCCCCCCCTCTCGTCATCGCGGCCTTCGATACGAAAGAAAGCGCAGAGACCTGGATGAGGAATCATCCCAGCCCTCCGTCCGGCGCCGAGATTTTGATTGCGGGCGAATACCACTACGTCAATTGTTCACCCGACCTCAAACGCCGCTATATCGTACCCGTTCAAGCTCTCGAGTATTACCTCCGAGAGATGATTGACGATGGGCTCCCTGCGCCGGTAGCCACATTCGGAACGCGGGAGGAAGCCAGGGCCTGGGTCGACAGCCAGCCAGAGCCCCCGCGTCAGGTCGTCATCGTGATTGCAGGCGAGCCCCACCTTGTCGCCTACCACCACCGGGTCAACCTCCGCGCCATCTACCCCCTGTCCAGGGCCGCGGCGCCAGGGTCCATCAACTACTCCGTGGAGCCCGAGTAGCCCCCAGGCTCAACCCGCGCGCGCCCGGGGAGGCGCGGCGCTGCCCGTCGTCGGCGCGGACGGAGCATCGGCAGCGTCGAGCGGCGGCACGTACGGCCAGCCCGGCAGCGGCCCCTTGCCGGCCTCGCGCGTGAGGTAGTCCGCCGCGATGTTGGCGCTCTCCATGATGGTCAGCAGCCCGCTGCCCGGGTGCGTGCCTCCGCCCACCCAGTAGAGCCCTTCGATGTCGCGGTTCTTCACCTTCGGCCGCAGCGGACCCAATTGCAGCCACGTATGCGACAGGTTGAAGACCGCGCCGCGGAACACGTTGAAGTCGTCCCGCCACGTCTCCGCCGTGAAGTAGCGCTCCTCGCGGATGTGCTCGCGCACACCCTTGAGCCCCACCTTCTCCAGCATGGCGGGGATGCGCTCGCGCAGCTTCGCTTCCGTCTGCGCCCAGTCCACGTCCTGGGCCGTGTTCGGTGTGGGCACCAGCACGTACAGCGTGGAGTGCCCCTTCGGCGCGCCGGATGGGTCCGTCACCGACGGGTTGCACACGTAGAAGGGCGGGTCGTCCACGTCCACGTGCCGGTCCTCCAGCGCGTCCCGGTCCGTGCGGCGCGCGGCCTCCGACAGGTAGATGAGGTGGTGCGGCAGGTCCGCGTACACCGTGTCCAGCCCGTAGTACGCCATGAAGGTGCTGCACGAGTACTTCGCCTTGTCCAACGCCGCGTCCGTCAGCCGCGAGCCCTCGCGCGCCTGCGAGGGAATCAGGTTCTGCGCCGCATACGCCAGGTCCGCGTTCACCACCACCGCGTCCGCGTCCAGCACCGTGCCGTCCGCCAGCTTCACGCCCACCGCCCGGCCCGCCTCCACCCGCACCTGGTCCACCGCCGTGCCCATGCGGAAGGTGGCGCCCAAATCTTGCGCACAGCGCATCATCCCTCGCGCCAGCTCGCGGAAGCCGCCCTCCACGTGCCACACGCCGAAGGCCAGCTCCAGGAACGGAATCACGCTGAACACCGACGAGCACGTCGTCGGGTGCAGCCCCAGGTACTTCGACGGGTACGCCAGCGCGTAGGTAATCCGGTCGTCGTGGAAGAAGGAGTCGAGCTGCCGGTACAGCGTCTGCCACGGCTTGAAGCGCAGCGTGGGCGCCAGCCGCCAGGGCGCGTAGTACGCGAGGCTGCCCGCGTTCGTGCAGATGAACTTCGCGTAGGCGATGGCGTACTTCTCCCGCCCCTCCTCCATCCACTCGCGCAGCGCGCCGGCCTTCTCCGGGCCGTACTTCGCCACCTCCGCCTCCATGCGGGGCATGTTCCGCGTGGTGTCCAGGTGCGTGCCGTCCCAGAAGTGCACCCGCGTGTTGGTGTCCAGCGGGACGAGCTTCACGTAGTCCTCGAGGCGCTTGCCGGACCGCCGGAAGATCTGCTCCAGCACGCCGGGGAGCTGGAGGATGGACGGGCCGGTGTCGAGCGCGTACTGGCCCGCATCACCGAGCGTCAGCCCCTTCATCCGCCCTCCGGGCACCGCGTCCTTCTCCACCACGGTGACGCGCAGCCCCTGCCCCGCCAGATTGATGGCGGCCGACAGCCCCCCGGGCCCTGCTCCCACGACGATGACGTGACGCACCATGGCCGCTTCGATGCCTGAACGCGCGGGGCGTTGCAATCTCCGTGCGGTGCTCGGGCGAACGGATGCCCTCCGCTCGTTTCAGGTTGCGGACATGCATGCCGGACGGGACGGAGGGTGGGACTCCCACGGACCCTCCGGCCTGTTTATCGCCCTGGGGTCCCCTATCCCTGTCACCCCGCTTCGTGCTCTTCGCGACACACCGTGCCCGCCCGCCCGACTCCCCACCTGCGCCGTAACGCCGCCGCGTATGGCGCGCTGCTGGTCGGCCTGGCCATCACCGTCGTGGCCGCGCTCTACGTGCAGCGGAGCCTGGAGGACCGACGCAACCGGCGCTTCGATGAGGCGGTCCGCGACGGCACCCTGGGGCTCCAGCAGCGCCTGGACATGTACCAGGCCATGCTGCTGGGCACGCGCGGGCTGTTCAGCAGCAGCCAGCGCGTGGAGCGTGACGAGTTCCACGCGTACGTGGAGAGCCTGGAGCTGCGGCGGCGCTACCCCGGCATCCTGGGCATCGGCTTCGCGCAATGGCTGGAGCCCGGCGAGCTCGAGGCGCACGTCGACCAGGCGCGCCGGGAGGGCCTGACGGACTACCACCTCTGGCCGGAGGGGGAGCGCGCCGAGTACACCGCCATCGTCTTCCTGGAGCCCCTCGACGCGCGCAACCGCCGCGCCATCGGCTACGACATGTTCTCCGAGCCCACCCGCCAGGAGGCCATGCGGCGCGCGCTGGAGACGGCGCTGCCCGCGGCCAGCGGCCGGGTACGGCTCGTCCAGGAGCACGAGGAGGACGCCCGACCCCAGGCCGGCTTCCTGCTCTACGTCCCCGTCTACGAGGCCGCGCCGCCCGCCACGCCCGAGGCCCGCCGGGCCAGCCTGCGGGGCTTCGTGTATGCGCCGTTCCGCATGGGAGACCTGGTGGAGGGGCTGCGCTTCCCGGGCTCCTACGGCACCGTGGACCTCGAAATCTACGACGGGGCTGAGGCGCGTCCCGAGGCTGCCCTCATCAGCTCGCGGAACGGCGGCCAGCCCTGGGAGGAGGGCCTGCGGCTGGGCCTGCGCCGCGAGGTGCCCATCTCGGTGGCCGGCCGGTCCTGGACGCTGGTGTTCACCGCGCGCGAGGCGTTCCTGGAGCGCAATAGCCGGGTGCAGCTCGGCACGGTGGTGTTCAGCGGCCTGCTGGTGACGCTCCTCTTGTTCCTGATGACGCGCGCGCAGGTGAAGGCCCGGGCCGCCGCCGAGGCCGCCAGCGTGGAGCAGCAGCGGCTGGCGAGCGAGGCCCAGGTGGCGGTGCGGGTGCGCGACGAGTTCCTCGGCGTCGCCGCGCACGAGCTGCGCACGCCGCTCACGTCCCTCAAGCTCCAGCTCCAGCTGCTCTACCGCCAGCTGCGCCAGGACGGTCCGGCGGACGCCGGGCGGCTGGAGCGCGGGGTGGCGTCGTGTGAGCGGCAGACGACGCGGCTGTCCCAGCTGGTGGACAGCCTGCTGGACGTGTCGCGGCTGATGCACGGAAGGCTGGAGCTGCGGCTGGAGGCGCTGGAGCTGGGCGAGGTCGTGCACGAGCTGGTGCGCCGCTTCGAGACGGACGCGCAGGCGGCGGGCGTGCTGCTGACGGTGGACGCGCCGCGGCCCGTCCCCGGACGGTGGGACCGGCTGCGGCTGGAGCAGGTGCTGACGAACCTGGTGTCCAACGCGCTCAAGTACGGGCATGGCGCGCCGGTGCAGGTGCACGTGCGTGGCGAGGGAGCGCACGTGTACCTGGAGGTGAAGGACCAGGGCATCGGGATTGCCCCCGAGGACGCGCGGCGCATCTTCGGCCGCTTCGAGCGGGCCGTGTCGAGTCGGAACTACGGGGGCCTGGGGCTGGGGCTGTTCATCACCCGGCAGCTCGTGGAGGCGCTCGGCGGCACCATCTCCGTGGAGAGCCTCCCCGGACAGGGGTCCACGTTCACCGTGCGCCTGCCCGCGACGACGGCCGGCGAGGACGCGAAGGGTGAGGCGGCTGCGTCCGAGCCCTCCCGGGCCCCGCTGCACTGAGGGGCTGGCGGCGGGGCGCACCGTGCGTGCTGGCCTGGAGCGGGCGCCGCGCCCACTGGGCACTGGTGGACACCTGGGCCACGGGACGACATCAGGGTTCGACAGTTCGCACTTCCGTGTCTATGTCCCAGGGCATGGAGCCCGCACCGCGCGAGGTGCTGCTGTTCACCCTGGAAGGGCAGCGCTATGGACTACCCGCCGAGGACGTCCGGGAGCTGGTGCGCGCCGCGCGCCTGACGCCCCTGCCTCGCGCTCCCGCCGTCGTGGAGGGCCTCCTCAACCTCCGCGGTGACTTGCTGCCCGTGCTGGACCTGCGCCGCCGCTTCCGCCACCCACCCCGCCCGCTGTCGCCCCTGGACCACTTCATCGTCGCTCGCGCCGGGACACGCCACGTGGTGCTGCGCGTGGACCGCGCCGAGGGCCTGCGCGTGCTCGCCCCCGGTGAGTGGGATGCCACGCCCCGCGAGCTGCCGGGCGTGGGCTACGTGGCCGGCGCCGCGAAGCTGGAGGACGGGCTCGTGCTCGTCCATGACCTGCGCTCCTTCCTCTCCGAGGCCGAGGCCCTGGAGCTGGAGGCCGCCCTGGCCCCGCCGCCGGAGACGCCGTGAGCTGGGGACCCTGGAGCCACCCTGGCTTCGCCGCCGTGCTCGCACTCGTGGAAGAGCGCGCCGGGCTGGCCGCGCCGAGCTGCCCCGCCGCCGCCGAGGAGGCCATCTCCCGCGCCATGGCCCGCGCCGACCTCGCGGACTTCGAGGCCTACCGGGCCCGGCTCGCCGAGGACTCCGCCGCGCTCGATGACCTGCTCATCGAGCTCACCGTCGGAGAGACGTACTTCTTCCGCACCCCCGAGCACTTCGAGCACCTGCGCCGCGTCGTGCTGCCGGAGCTGCGCGAGCGGCTGGGGCCCGAACATGCCGTGCGCGTGTGGAGCGCGGCGTGTTCCTCGGGCGAGGAGCCCTACTCACTGGCGGCCCTGCTCCAGGCCGAGGGCTGGGGCGAGCACATGGCCGTGTATGCCACCGACGTGTCGCGCGGCGCGCTCGCCCGCGCCCGGCAGGCCGTCTATGGCGAGTGGTCCCTGCGCGGCCCCTGGGCGGACCGCATGCGCGCCCACCTGCGCGTCGAGGGACGCAGGTACCTCCTGTCCCCCGAGGTGAAGCAGCACGTGCGCTTCAGCTACCTCAACCTCGCGCTCGACACCTGGCCCTCGGCCGACAGCGGCCTCTGGCGGCTGGACGTCATCTTCTGTCGCAACGTCCTCATCTACTTCAACCGCGCCACCATCGAGGCCGTGGCCCGCAGGCTCCATGACGCGCTCGCGGAAGGGGGCTACCTCTTCACCGGCCCCTCGGACCCGCCGCTCGGAGACCTGGCGCCCTTCGAGCCCGTCCTCACCGAGTGGGGCGTCATCTACCGGCGGCCCCGGCACGGCGCCTCGGTAGCCGTCCCCTCCCCTTCCCTCGTGGCGACGCCCGAGGCGCGAGAGCCCACCGGGCCCGCGCGCGCGGAACGAGGCGCGAGGCCCCCGGCTCCCACCAGCGCAGGCTCGGGTGGGAGCGAGGTGCACGGGCGCCCTGGCTTCCCGCCGGCGACTCCGGGCGCCGCGGCATCCCGCTCGGGCCCGGGAACGGATGTTCCCTCGGGCGCCGCGACTGGACGCTCGGAAGGAACGAGCCCGGTGGCGCGTGACGGTGGCGTGGCAGGCTCCGTGTCCCGTCGCTCCGGGAACGCGACACCCGTCCCGCTTCCGTCCCAGGCACGCGGCGCCCACCACGCTCCGGACGTGGAGGCCCTCACGGCTGCGCGGCGGGCCCTGGCTCGCGGCGACTGGCGCGAGGCGGCACGACGGCTCGGCACCCAGGATGAGGACCCGGCCACCGCCATGGAGGCCGTGCGCGCCCTGGCCAACCTGGACGCCCACGCCGCCGTGGACGCCTGCGCCGAGACCGCGGCGCGCCACCCGCTCGTCGCCGGACCGCGCTACCTGGAGTCCCTGCTGCTGCTCGGCCAGGGCCGGCTCGCCGACGCCGAGCGCGCCGCCCGGCAGGCGCTCTACCTGGAGCCCTCGCTGGTGGTGGCCTGGCTCGTCCTGGGCCGCGTGCTGCGCCGTCGGGGCGACACCGCCGGCGCCCTCAGGGCCTGGCGCGAGGCGGAATTGCTGTGCGCCGTCCTTCCCCCGGAGGCCCCCGTCCCCCTCGCGGACGGCGAGCGCGCGAGCGGGCTGGCCGCCGTGGCGAGCGGTGAGCGGACTCGACTGGAGGCGGCCCTGGCCGTCGGTGAGGAGACCACCTGATGCCGGGGTCTGGCGGAATCGACTGGGAGGCGGCACGCGCGCGCCTCGCCCGGCTCGCGGAGGCGGCCGGGGAAGCGAGCACCCTCGCGCCCGGAGAGGCCACGGCGCTCCTCGACGCCCGCGCCAGGGCCCTGGCCCGCGCGCCCGCTCCCGAGGCGGAGCCCGGCACGCTGCGCGAGGTCGTCCGCTTCCGCACCGCCGGCCAGCGTTACACGCTGGAGTCCCGCTTCGTGCTGGAGGTGGTGCGCGCACCGGAGGTGGTGCCGCTGCCGGGCGCGCCGCCCGCGCTGCGCGGCCTCACCCTGCTGCACGGCGAGGTGCTGCCGGTGGTGGAGCTGGCGCCCCTCTTCGACCGCGCTCCGGCCGAGGCCTCGGGCCCGCTGCTCGTCATTGGCGCGGGACGGCCCGAGCTGGGCCTGCGCACCGAAGAGGTCGAGGAGGTCACCCTGCTGCGGGGGCGCGCGCTGCTGCCTCCACCCACCACCGTGGACACCCCGCTGGTGTCCGCCGCGGAGGAGGACGGCACGCTCGTGCTGGAGGGAGAGGCGCTGCTGGGTGACAGTCGCCTCGTGTTCGATTTGTCCGACGAAGGAGTTGTATGAGCATCGGGAACCGCATCGCACTCGGCTTCGGACTGTCCCTGCTGGTGCTGCTGGTGCTGGCGGGCGTGGCCTTCCAGGGCGCCAACCAGCTCACGGAGAGCACCCAGGGGCTGCTGACGACCCATGAGAATGTCAGCGCCATCCGCGAGGTGCGCACCCTGCTGACGCAAGCGGAGTCCAGCCAGCGCGGCTTCCTCCTCACAGGGGAGGAGCCGTACCTGGGGCCGTACCAGCAGGTCATCACCACGCTGAAGGAGGACGTAGCGATGCTCCGGGAGGCCATGGCGGACCGCCCCCAGCAGCGGGCGCGGCTGGCCCGGCTGGAGCCCGCCCTCATGGAGCGGCTGGACCGGCTGGCGGAGGGCATCCGCGTTCGCCGTGAGCAGGGCCTGGAGGGGAGCTCGAAGTACATCAAGGTGGGCGAGGGCGAGCGGCTCATGAGCCAGGTGCGGGAAATCAGCGAGGAGATGCTCCTGGCCGAGCAGCAGCGCTGGGATGAGCACTCGGCGGACGCCAGGGCCATGGCCCAGCGCATCGTCTGGGTGCTGACCCTCTGCGCCGTGCTGGGCCTGGCCATCGTCGCGGTGGGCAGCTACTTCATCACCCGGAGCATCACCGTCCCGCTGCAGAAGCTGATGGTCGGCGCCGAGCAGCTCGGCCGCGGCCAACTGGAGCACCGCATCGACGTGCGGGGCGGCGACGAGGCGGCGGAGCTGGCGCGCGCCTTCAACGAGATGGCCGAGCGCCGCCGGCAGACGGAGGCCCAGCTCGCGAAGCAGGCCGAGCAGCGCGAGCACACGCTGAAGACGGTGGCGGAGTTCGTCAACCAGCTCGCCGGGGCCAGCTCGGAGATTCTCGCCAGCACCACGGAGCAGGTGGCCAGCGCCCAGGAGCAGGGCAGCGCGGTGACGGAGACGGTGAGCACCATCGAGGAAATCACCAAGACGTCCGAGGAGGCCGCGGGCCGCGCCCGGGCGGTGAGCGACTCCGCCCGCCACGCCGAGGAGGTGGGCCGCGGCGGCCGGCGCGCCGTGGAGGAGGCCGTGTCCTCCATGGGAGTCGTCCGCGAGCAGGTGGAGTCCATCGCCTCGCGCATCCTCGCCCTGGCCGAGCAGGCGCAGGCCATTGGGGACATCATCACCACCGTCAACGACATCTCCGAGCAGACGCACATGCTGGCCCTCAACGCCTCCATCGAGGCCAGCCGCGCCGGGGAGCAGGGCCGCGGCTTCGCGGTGGTGGCCGCCGAGGTGAAGGCGCTGGCGGACCAGTCCAAGAAGGCCACCGGCCAGGTGCGCCAGATTCTGGGGCAGATTCAGAAGGCCACCCACGGCGCGGTGATGACCACCGAGGAGGGCACCAAGAGCGTGGCGGCGGCCACCCGCATCGTGTCCGAGGCGGGCTCCAACATCCAGACGCTGTCGGACCTGCTGGCCCAGGCGTCGCTGACCGCGGCCCAGATTGCCGCCTCCGCCAACCAGCAGGCCACCGGCATCGCCCAGATTCGCCAGGCGATGCACGACGTGAATCAGGCCACGCAGCAGGCCCTCCAGTCCTCGCGGCAGACGGAGCGCGCCATGCAGGACATCAACGGCATGGGCCAGAAGCTCAAGGGCCTGCTGGGAGAGTACGGGCGCTGATGGACCGGGACAGGCTGGCCCAGGCACTGCTGGCCACGTTCCTCGAGGAGCTCGAGGGGCATGTGGCCTCGCTCAACCGCGAGCTGCTCGCCCTGGAGCGCGAGACGGCACCGGCGCGCGCGGCGGAGTACGTGGCCTCGCTGCTGCGCACGCTGCACAGCGTGAAGGGCGCGGCGCGCGCGGCCAGCGCCACCCTGGTGGAGACCGCGTGCCACCGGATGGAGGAGGTGCTGGAGCGCGTGCGCGACGAGGGCGCGGGCACGCCCGACGTGTACGAGCTGTGCTTCACCACCGTGGACGCGCTGGACGACGCGGGACGGCGGCTGGCCGCGAAGCAGGACCTGGCCGGCTCGCCGCTGGAGGCCCTGCTGCCCCAACTGGAGCGCGTCGCCGCACGCCCCATGCGTCCCGCCGCTGCGGCCCGTGTCGCTCCGGCGATGCCCGCCGAGGAGCCCGCTCCGCCGCCGGAGCCTCCGTCCTCCGTCGCCCCCGGGGCCGAGACGCTGCCGGTGCGCGTGTCCGCGCAGAAGCTGGACGCGCTGCTGGCGCGCAGTGGCGAGCTGCGGGTGGCGACCCTGCGGCTGGAAGGCAGGACGGACGCGCTGGAGTCCGTGCGCGAGGCGCTGGCCCAGGCCCGCGAGGCGGTGCGCGGGACGGTGGGCGAGGCGGCGCTGCGGCGCGCGGAGACGGAGCTGGCGCGCGTGGCGCGCGAGCTGGCCGCGGACCGCCGCGCCCTGGGGGGCGTGGCCACCGGCCTGGACGACGAGGTCCGCCGCGCGCGCACCCTCTCCTTCCTGGAGGGCTGTGAGGGGCTGGAGCGCGCCACTCGCGACGTGGCGCGCAGCCTGGGCCGCGCGGCGCGGCTGGAGATTCAGGGCGGAGCGCTGGAGCTGGACCGCTCCCTGCTCCAGGCGCTGCGCGAGCCGCTGCTGCACCTGGTGCGCAACGCGGTGGCGCACGGCCTGGAGGCGCCGGAGCAGCGGCGCGCGGCGGGCAAGCCGGAGGAGGGACGCGTCCTGCTGACGGCGCGCCTGCGGGGCAGCCGGGTGCAGGTGACGGTGGACGACGACGGGCGGGGGCTGGACCTGGACGCCCTGCGCGAGCGGGCGCGGGCGCGGGGCCTCGACGTGCCCGAGGACGACGCCGAGACGGCGCGGCTCGCCTTCCTGCCCGGCCTGTCCACCGCGACAGAGGTGACGCGGGTGGCGGGCCGTGGCGTGGGCCTGGACGTGGTGCGCACGCAGGTGGAGGCACTGCGCGGCACGGTGGAGGTGACGACGCGCCCGGGCCACGGCACCGGCTTCGTCCTGGACGTGCCCCTCACCCTGAGCACGCTGCGGGTGCTGCTGGTGTCCTCGGGTGGGCAGACGCTGGCGCTGGCCAGCGAGAGCGTGGCGCGGCTGGTCCGCGTGGCGCCCGGCGAGGTGCGCGAGGTGGAGGGGCGCCCCACCTGGGCCTCGGGAGATGCCCTGGTGCCGCTGGCCTCGCTGGCGGACGTGCTGGGCCTGCCCTCCGGGCCTCCGCGCGCGCGGCGGGGCGCGGTGGTGCTCGCCGCCGGCACCGCGCGCGCCGCGCTGGTGGTGGACGAGGTGCTGTCCGAGCAGGAGGCGCTGGTGCGCTCCCTGGGTCCCCGCGTGCGCCGGGCCCGGCACGTGTCCGCCGTGGCGGTGCTGCCAGACGGGCGGATGTCGCTCCTGCTCAACCCGCTCTCCCTCGTGCGCGCGGCGGGAGGCCGGCCCTCCACCGCGCTCTTCCCCGCCCCGGCCGCCCAGCGGGCGAGGCGCCGCGTGCTGCTGGCGGACGACTCACCCACCACGCGCGCGTTGGAGCAGAACATCCTGGAGGGCGCGGGCTATGAGGTGGTGGCGTGCGTGGACGGCGCCGAGGCCTGGGAGCGGCTCCAGGCGGGCGGCGCGGACGCGCTGGTACTGGACGTGGAGATGCCACGCATGGACGGCTTCTCGCTCACCGAGGCCGTGCGCGCCTCCCCCCGCTTCTCTCGGCTGCCGGTGGTGCTCGTCACCGCGCGCGGCAAGCCCGAGGACAAGGCGCGTGGCCTCCAGGCCGGCGCCAGCGCATATCTGGTCAAGAGCGCGTTCGACCCGACCAGCCTGCTGGAGACGCTGAGACGACTGCTATGAGGAACGACCCGTTGCGAATCGTCGTGGCCGAGGACTCGCCCACCGCCCGGCGCCTGCTGGTGGAAATCCTCCGTGCCGACCCCGGCCTGACGGTGGTGGGCGAGGCGAAGGATGGCGTGGAGGCGGTGGAGCTCGTCCAGCGCGTGCGGCCGGACCTGGTGACGATGGACATCCAGATGCCGCGCATGGACGGCCTGGACGCCACCCGCCGCATCATGACGGAGGTGCCCACGCCGGTGGTGGTGGTGTCCACCCTGGTGGAGCGCGACATCCAGACGTCCATGGCCGCGCTGCGCGCCGGGGCGCTCGCGGTGCTCCAGAAGCCCGTGGGCCCGGAGTCGCCGGACTTCGACGCGGAGAGCCGCCGCCTGCGTGACACCCTCAAGGCCATGGCCGAGGTGAAGGTGGTGCGCCGCTGGCCGGACCGCGTCATGGCGCCGGTGGTGCCTCCCGTGCCCACCCCGCCCCAGGCCCTGCAGCGCCCGGCCTTGGTGGCGCTGGCCGCGTCCACCGGAGGCCCGGCCGCCCTCCACCGCGTGCTGTCCGAGCTGCCAAGGGACTTCCCCGTGCCGCTGCTGGTGGTGCAGCACATCGCCCTCGGCTTCAGCCAGGGCTTCGCCACCTGGCTGGGCACCGCTGGCCCCCTGCCCGTGAAGGTGGCCGAGGACGGCGAGCTGCTCCAGGCCGGCCACGTCTACCTGGCGCCGGACGACCGGCACCTGGGCTTGCATGCCGAGGGACGCGCGGAGGTGACCCGGGGAGCGCCGGTGCATGGCTTCCGCCCGTCCGCCACCTGGCTGTTCCGCTCGGTGGCGCGCGCCCATGGGCCCCGCTCGCTCGCCGTCGTCCTCACCGGCATGGGCCAGGACGGCCTGGAAGGCGTGCGCGAGCTGCGCGGGGCGGGCGGCTACGTGATGGCCCAGGACGAGCCCACCTCCGTCGTCTACGGCATGCCGGGCGTGGTGGTGGGCGCGGGCCTGGCACACGAGGTGGTGCCACTGCCCTCCATCGCATTGCGCCTGTTACAGGGTGTCCGGACAGGTATTCCGATTCCCTGATCCAGAATATCGGCTTCTGGAAACTCTCCTCGTATGACACCCCTCCGGGATGGCGCGCCTTTTCCCAGGTGTCATCATGAAGCCGACTCACACGGCTCTACATGCAAGCACTCTCTCCCTCGCTCGCCGCCGCCTTCACCGCCCTGCCTGAGCCCGCCTACGTCCTGGACGTCGCGGGACGCGTGGTGGCTTGCAGTCTCGCGGGCGCGCGTGCGCTGGAGCGGACGCAGGGAGAGGTGACGGGCAGGCACTGGGGTGAGCTGGGGATGTCCGCCCAGGACGTGGCCTCGCTGGAGGCGACGCGCGCGCGGGTGGTGACCAGCGGGGCCACGGCCACGGTGGAGCTGCCCTGGCCTGGCCCCACCGGCACACACAGGCACGCGCTGGTGTTCACCCCGCTGCCGGCGGAGGACGGGCGCGAAGTCGCGGTGCTGCTGACGGCGCGGCCCCTCACCGAGGCCGAGGCGGTGTACTCGCGGGCGCTGGAGCTGGAGCAGGCCGCACGCTCGGAGGTGGAGCAGGCCGAGCGGCGCCGCTCCTTCCTCTACCAGGCGATGACGACGCTCTTTACCCACCCGCCGGACCCACAGGGCATGTACACGCTGCTGGCGCACCTGGCGGTGCCGGACCTGGCGGACTGGTGCCTCGTGGACGCGCTGGAGCAGGGCCCCTGGGTGGCGCGCATGGCGGCGGCGTGCCTGGACCCGAGGCAGCAGGAGCGCGTGGGCGCGCTGCCCCCGCGCACGGAGCTGCGCGAGGACGCGCCGGTGGGCCTGCTGCGCGTGCTGCGCACGGGCGAGTCGGAGCTGGTGCCCGCGGTGACGGACTCGCTGTTGCGCGCGGCCGCCGCCGAGCCGGCGCACCCCGCGCTGCTGAAGCTGCTGCAGGCGCGCTCGTACATGATTGTCCCCCTGCGCGCGCGGGGGCACACGCTGGGCGCCGTCACCTTCGTGGCCTCCGGCTCCGGGCGGCGCTACGGGCCGGACGACCTGGCGCTGGCGGAGGACCTGTGCCTGCGGGCCAGCCTCGCCATCGACAACGCGCGGCTGGTGGGTGAGTCCCGCCGCGCCGCGCGCGCCCGCGAGGACTTGCTGGCCGTCGTCTCCCACGACTTGAAGAACCCGCTGGGCGTGGTGCAGCTCGGCGCCGCGCTGCTGCTGCGCGGGGCGGGGAGCAAGCCCGGCGGGGAGAGCGTGGCGAAGCAGGCCACCCGCATCCAGGACGCGACGGAGCGGATGTCGCGCCTCATCTCGGACCTGCTGGACTGGGGACGGCTGGAGGCGGGCGGGCTGCCGCTGGAGTGGGGCGAGCACGCCGTGGCCGCGCTCGTCACCGAGGCGGTGGAGTCCATCCGCCCGCTGGCCGAGGCCAAGGGCCTGCACCTGCGCATGGAGCTGCCCGCCGGGGACACGCGCGCGCGGTGCGACCGGGTGCGGGTGCTCCAGGTGCTGGGCAACCTGCTGGGCAACGCCGTGAAGTTCACCAGCGCCGGAGGCACCCTCTCCGTCGTCGCTCGGGCCCACGGCCCCGAGGTGTCCTTCCACGTGCGCGACACCGGCTCCGGCATCGCCCCCGAGGCGCTGCCCCACATCTTCGACCGCTACTGGCAGGCGCGCGACGCCGCCAGCCGGGGCACCGGCCTGGGGCTCGCCATCGCCAAGGGGCTGGTGGAGGCGCACGGCGGCACCATCCGCGCGGAGAGCACGCCGGGCGAGGGCAGCACCTTCGCCTTCACCCTGCCCATCGCCCTCGGCGCTCCCGTCGCGCTGCCCCTGACGGCACGCGCGGCGACGCACGACTGACACCCGGCGCGCTCCGGCGTGGCGTGGGCGCTCCGGCGCATGTGGTGACGGACACTGTCCGGGGAAAAGAGCCCTGAGCGGCGCCGTACGCCGCGCCGGAGACAGCTAGAGTCCCGCCCAGCCATGCTCAGCGCGGAGCCACTCCCCACCGCCCTCCTGTTGACCCTCTGCGGCGTCCTGCTGGCGCTGAGCGTGCTGTTCAGCCGGGCCTCGGGACGCTTCGGCATCCCCGTGGCGCTGCTGTTCCTCGGCCTGGGCATGGCCGCCGGCTCGGACGGGCCGGGCGGCATCGAGTTCAACGACTACGGCCTCGCCTTCCGGCTGGGCACGGTGGCGCTCGTCCTCATCCTCTTCGACGGCGGCCTCAACACGCCGCTGTCCTCCATCCGGACCGCCATCCGCCCGGCGGCGGTGCTGGCCACGGTGGGCGTGGTGATGACGGCGGCCGTGGCGGGCCTCGCCGCACACCTGCTGTTCGGCTTCGCGTGGCAGCAGGCCCTGCTGCTGGGGGCCATCGTCTCCTCCACGGACGCGGCGGCCGTCTTCGCCGTGCTGCGCGGCAGCGGGCTGCACCTGAAGCGGCGCGTGGGCACCACGCTCGAGCTGGAGTCGGGCCTCAATGACCCCATGGCCGTCATCCTCACCACGGCGATGACGCTCAGCCTGGTGGGCGGCAGCGAGCCGGGCTGGGAGCTGGTGTGGGGCGCGGTGGTGCAGATGGTGGTGGGCGCCGGCCTGGGCGTGGGAATCGGGTGGGCGGGGCGGCTGCTGCTCAAGCGCCTGCGCCTGAGGGCCGCGGGCCTGTACCCGGTGATGACGCTGGCCCTGGCGATGATGGCCTTCGGCGTGCCCACCCTCCTGCAGGGCAGCGGCTTCCTGGCCGTCTACATCGTCGGAATCGCCCTGGGCAATGAGACCATCCGCTACCGCACGGGCCTGCTGCGCGTCCACGACGCGCTGGCCTGGCTGTCCCAGGTGGGCATGTTCCTGGTGCTGGGACTGCTCGTGTTCCCCGAGGCGCTCCTGGAGGTGACGTGGGAGGGACTGGGGATGGGGCTCGTCCTCGCCTTCGTCGCGAGACCCCTGGCGGTGCTGCTGTGCCTGCTGCCCTTCCGCTTCCCGCCGCGCGAAATCCTCTACACCGGCTGGGTGGGCCTGCGCGGCGCGGTGCCCATCATCCTGGCCACCTTCCCCGTGCTGTCCGGCGCCCCCGGGGCGCGCGAAATCTTCAACATCGTCTTCTTCATCGTCGTGGTGAACGGGCTCATCCCCGGCGCCACCGTGCCCTGGGTGACGCGCAAGCTGGGGCTGGCCGCCAACGTGCCCGAGCCGCCCCCGGCCGTGCTGGAGATTGCCTCCACCCAGCTCCTCAATGGCGAGCTGAGCGCCTTCTACATCGGCTCGGCCTCCGCCGTGGCGGGCGAGCGAATCTCCGACCTCCCCTTCCCGCCCGGCTCCGCCGCCATGCTGCTGGTGCGGGGACAGGAGCTGATGGCGCCTCGCGGCGACACCGTCTTCCAGACAGGGGACCACGTCTATGTCTTCTGTCTCTCGGAGGACCTGCCGCTGCTGCGCCTGCTGTTCGGTCAGCAGGAGGATGAGTAGCTTCGTCACGGTAGAGCCGGGGTCCTGCGCGGGACAGGGCACCTGGAATGGAGTTACATTGGCGGCCTCAACCTCTCGGCCCGGTCAGGGTGGGAATCATGCGCCGCGAGCACGCTCAGCACTCCATCCTCGTGGTGGAGGATGACCAGGACATTCGCGAAGCGGTCGCCGAGCTGCTCGAGCTGGAGGGCTACTCCGTCTCCAGCGCCAGCAACGGCCAGGAGGGGCTGAATGTCCTGGCCTCGCTCCGCCAACCCTGCCTCGTGCTGCTGGACCTGATGATGCCGGTGCTGACGGGCTATGAGTTCCTGGAGCGCCTGCGCATCACCGGCACGCAGTCCCTGGTGCCGGTGCTCATCATGACGGCCAGCCACGTCACGGAGCTGCCCAGCGGCGCCGCGGGGCTGCTGCGCAAGCCCGTGGAGATGGCGCACCTGCTCCAGTCGGTGGCGCGCTTCTGCAATCACTCCTGAGCCCGCCGGCTGGCGGCGCATGGCGGCCCCGCCCTACTTGAATCGCCGGTCCTGGCGTCCCCGCCACTACCGGAATGGCCGGGCCCGGCGTCCCGCGCCCACCGAAAGGGAGAGGCTCCGAGCGCCCGGACCTGCCTGAACGGGTAGGGCCTGGGGCCCGGCACGCGCGGGCGCCGGCCACCGGTTTGCCGCCACCGCGGGCTCCGTGAGAGGAAGGGCCGCATGTCCTTCCTGCATCAGGCCCTGGTCTTCCTCGCGGCGGCGGTGGTGGCGGTGCCCCTGTTCAAGAAACTCGGGTTGGGGTCCGTGCTGGGCTACCTCACGGCGGGCGCCGTCATCGGCCCGTGGGGCGCGAGGCTCGTCACCGACGTGGAGAACATCCTCCACGTGTCCGAGCTGGGCGTGGTGCTGCTGCTGTTCGTCATCGGCCTGGAGCTGCGGCCCTCGCGCCTGTGGGAGCTGCGCCGCTCGGTGTTCGGCATGGGCGGCGCCCAGGTGCTGCTCACCGGCGCGCTGCTGTCCGGCGTGGGCCTGGCCCTCGGCCTCACGCCGGGCGCGGCCATCATCGCCGGCTTCGGCCTGTCGCTGTCCTCCACCGCCTTCGCGCTCCAATTGCTGGCCGAGCGCAACCAGCTCACCACCGGCTACGGGCGGATTGCCTTCGGCATCCTCCTCTTCCAGGACCTGGCGGTGATTCCGCTGCTCGCGATGCTGCCGCTGCTGGGAGACGGTGGCGCCACGTCCACCGAGCCGGGCTGGCTCACCGGCCTCAAGGTGGCGGGCGTGCTGGTGGGCGTGGTTGTCACGGGGCGCTACCTGATGCGCCCGGTGTTCCGAGCGGTGGCGTCCTTCCACAGCCAGGAGCTGTTCACCGCCACCGCGCTGCTCGTGGTGGTGGGCACCGCGGCGCTGGTCAGCGCGGTGGGCCTGTCCATGGCGCTGGGCGCCTTCCTCGCCGGCGTGCTGCTGGCGGAGTCCGAGTACCGCCACGAGCTGGAGGCGGACATCGAGCCCTTCAAGGGCCTGCTGCTGGGGCTGTTCTTCATCGCGGTGGGCATGTCGGTGAGCCTGGGGCTCATCGTGGAGAAGCCGCTGCTCGTCACCGGGCTGGTGCTGGGGCTGGTGGTGCTCAAGGGGGCGGTGCTGTACGGCCTGGGCCGCTTCAGCCTGAAGCAGGACGAGCCCGCGCTCAGCCTGGGCGTCGTCATCTCCCAGGGCGGCGAGTTCGCCTTCGTCCTCTTCGCGCTGGCCGTCTCCTTCCACGTCATGGACCGCGCGCTGGCGGACCTGCTCGTGGTGGTGGTGGGCCTGTCCATGGCCACCACGCCGCTGCTGTACGTGGTGCATGAGCGGTGGGTGCGGCCGCTCTTCCAGAAGAAGGCGGAGGCGCGCGCGTTCGACGTGGCGCCGGAGGAGGACAACCCGGTCATCATCGCCGGCTTCGGGCGCGTGGGGCAGATGGTGGGCCGCATGCTGCGCGTCAAGCGCATCGGCTTCACGGCCATCGACGCGAGCCCCGAGCACATCGACTTCATGAAGCGCTTCGGGTCCAAGGTCTTCTACGGCGACGCCTCCCGCCTGGATTTGCTGCGGGCCGCGCGGGCGGACAAGGCGAAGGTGTTCGTGCTCGCCATCGATGACATCGAAGCGTCGCTGCGCACGGCGCAGGCGGTGAAGGAGCACTTCCCGCACCTGACCATCTTCGCCCGCGCGCGCAACCGCGTGCATGCGTACCGGCTGCTGGACATGGGCATCCAGCGGGTGATGCGCGAGACATTCGCCGGGAGCCTGGAGATGGCCCAGGACGTGCTCATGAACCTGGGGCTCACGTACTCGGAGAGTCACCGCGCGCTGGAGCGGCTGAGGGACCACGACGAGGAGTTGCTTCGCGAGACGGCCAAGTACCACAAGGACGAGGCGAAGCTCGTGGAGATGGCGGCGAAGGCTCGCAAGGAGCTGGAGAGCCTGTTCGAGCAGGATGAGCAGTCGAAGTCGGCGTGAGGAGAGATGTCGGACGAACACGGCTGGGACGCCATCCGCGCCCTGGGGCGCCGCGTACTGGAGGGCGGCACCCCGCTTGAGCTGACAGACGACGTGCGCGCGCTACTCCTCCGCACCGCGGGCGAGGTCGCAATCAGCAATGCCCATGCGGTCCATGCACTGGCAACCGAGGCCGGAGCACTGGACCTGCTGCGCGAAACCATCCGACGCATCAGCGAAGGTTCACGACGGCTGACACGGGCTCTTTCTCTCATGTACGACCACCAGCGGGCCGGCGACTACGACACCGCGCGGCAGGAAATGCATGCCGTGCTGGCCGTCGAGGTGGTGCCCTTCTACCGGGAGATTGCGCAGGACCAACTCGACGACATGGACGAGAAGCCATGACGGCACCGGGGCCTCCTCCCACCGTGGTGCCTCGCAAGGAGCTGGAGAGCCTGTTCGAGCAGGACGGAGCGGCTCAGTCGAAATCAGCGTGAGTGGCCCACCATGAGCGAGCATTTCCCGCGCATCCGGCTCCACGCCTCCGAGACCCACGGTGCGGAGTTACGGGCCCGGGAGGTCGTCCGACTCGTGTTCTATCTGCCGCATGACCACCATGACCTGGCACCCCAGGTCAGCCGTGCCCTGGACCTCTACGTCGAGGCCGTCGGTGCGGGCCCGGACATCCTCTCCCACGGAGAGGACCTGGACGGTGCGCGGTTCCAGCTCGGCCCGGACAGGTGGGACTACGTCCGGAGCCAATTGCGCCCCTTCGACGGCTACCGCTTCATCGACGAGCTCGCGAGCGAGGACGCAACCCCGTTCCTGCGGACCCAGCTCAAGATGCAGGCTGAGACCTCGCTCCTGCTCACCGGGCTCGCTCCACAGCCCAATGGATTCTCATTCAGCTACCGGGCCCGCCTTCCGTGGCGCACGCCGCCAGCAGGAAGCGTGAGCGTGCTGAGCGCCACCCTTCCCACCGAGTACCTGGAGGAACATGGCCCGGGCAGAGTGCGGGAGCTGGCAGTGGGGCTGGCCTCGCTGCTGAGCTTCTCCACGGGCCATGCGGGGCTGGCCTTCGAGCTGTATGGGAGGCGGAGCCGTGCGCTGCCGCTGATTCGCGAGGCGCTCTTCCGCCACCCGGGACTGGACCTGCCTCAGCCAGGCGTGGAGTCGGCCCTGGGCACGCGAATCGACGGCGTGCACTGGCTGAACTTCCTGGGCCCACCGATGGTGGACGCGTTGCGCGGCTTGGACGGGCTGCGGCACCGGTTGGACGTCTCACCGGTGCGCCTCCTGGAACTGAATGGCGGGCGCGCGGTGGTGTCACTCGGCACATGGCCCGAAGCGGGAGACCTGGCTCGCGGCGACGGCCTTCCCGCCTACCGTGAGCTGGCTCGAACCCTGGAGCCCTGGCTGAACAGGTTCGAGCCTCGCCACGCCCTCGCCTGGGCCGGGTACTCGGAAGAAGAAGTCCTGCGTTGGTGGCGCCGCCTTCTCGGCTGAGCAGCTCCATCCCTCCAGCCATCGTCACGCCCCAACTGGGCATCAACCGGGACTGACCGGAGCCACTTCCTCCACAGTCCATACATTCATTTGTTCACAGGAAATTCCTGTTTCACAGCCCCCCGCATTCAACATGAGCGCATTCCTCCGTCTCAGGTGCACCCCCTCCCGCTCCTCGCGTTGTCTGCTGTGACGCGCAGTGCAGAGGGCACCGGGTGGCCTCGCGCGGGGCTTTGAGCGGAGTATGGTTCCTGCCCGGATGTGCTCCCCGCTTCCCGCACTCCTCGCACTCACCCTCTCCAGCGCGCCCGGCCCCGCGCTCGAGACAGCCACCGCTCCGTCCGCCGCGGAGCCCGTGCGCGCGCTCGCGGCGGAGCTGGGCACCAACGTCGGCCTCTTCACCGGCGGCTACGCCTTCGCGGGCGGACGCTGGCAGGACGCGTACTTCGCCAGCACCTCGTCCGCCCGCTACCTGGTGGGCGGCTTCACCGTGGACGGCGGCCTCCTGTCACTGCTCCCGCTGGAGCGCGGCGGCCCCGGCGCCAGCACCGCCGTCACCGCGCGCCTGGGCTACACCGGTGAGCGTTGGAGCGTCCTCGCCGGCGCCGTCGTCGGCCTCGGCTACACCTCTCGGCCCCTGCTTCAGCTCCTGCCCACCGTGAAGGGCCTCTACCGCGTGGGCCCCGTGGACCTGGAGGCCGGCGTCTTCGACGCGAATGGACAGGTGCCCGCGCACCTCGGCGCCTCCTACGGGCCCGTGGGCCTGGCCTACGTCTTCCCCCTCGGCGGCCGGGGCCGCGTGGACATTCCCCTGGCCCCGCGCGCCAGCGTGCGCGTGGAGGGCTTCCTCTTCCAGTACGGCGACGTGCGTACCTCGCTCATCACCGTGGGCGTCGTGGGCCTTCCCACCGCCACCCGCGCGGGGGACGCCTCATGAGCCGCCGCGCCCTGCTCACCCTCCCGCTGGTCCTGGCCGCCTGCAGCGACAGGCCCTCCTTCGACGCGGAGGACATCCGCCGCGCCACGCTCGGCGCCGGCCTGCCCGCGGGCTTCCTGCTGGGCACCGCCACCTCCAGCCACCAGATTGAAGGCGGCCTCACCAACGACTGGAGCGCCTGGGAGCAGGGCACGTACCCCGACGGCCGCCCCCACATCCACGACGGCAGCGTGTCCGGTGACGCCGCTGGCTCGTGGGAGCGCTTCGACGTGGACGTGGGGTTGATGCGCAACCTGGGCGCCAACGCCTACCGCTTCAGCCTGGAGTGGAGCCGCCTCCAGCCCGCGCGTGGCGAGTGGGACACCGCCGCGCTCGCCCGCTACCGCGAGCAGGCTCGCACGCTGCGCGAGCAGGGCATCACCCCGCTGGTGACGCTGCACCACTTCACCCTGCCCCCCTGGGTGGCCGACGCGGGCGGCTGGGAGAACCCCGCCACGCTCGACGACTTCGAGGCCTACGTCACCCGCGTCGCCGAAGAGCTGGGCGCCGACGTGGACTGGTGGTGCACCATCAACGAGCCCAACGTGCTCGCGGTGTTCGGCTACCTGGACGGCGTCTGGCCCCCGGGGAAGAAGGACGCGAAGGCCATGGCCACCGCGCTGGCGCACCTCATCGAGGCGCACGCGCGCGCGGCCCGCCAGCTCCGCGCCCGGGACACCGTGGACGCCGACGGTGACGGCCACGCCACCCGCGTGGGCCTGGCGCACCACGTCCGCGTCTTCCAGCCCGCCACCGGCTCCACCGCCGACATCACCGCCGCGGGCCTCACCGACGCCTTCTTCAACGAGAGCGTCCCCCTCGCCCTGCGCACCGGCCGCATCCGCCTATCCGTGCCCGCCCAGGTCAGCATCGACCGCGAGGTGGCGGACCTGAAGGGCTCCAGCGACTATCTGGGTATCAACTATTACGCTCGTGACTACGTGCGGCAGGACTTCAGCGAGGCGTCCCTGTCCAACCAGTACGTGCCCGGCGGACGTCCGGTAAACGACCTGGGCTGGGACATCTATCCCGAGGGGCTGTACCTCTTCCTGCGACGCTTTCGCGACCTGGGCATCCCCCTGTTCGTTACAGAGAATGGAATGGCGGACGCGGAAGGAATCCGGAGGGCGGACTACCTCCGTAGCCACGTGTACGCTGTGGAGCAGGCGGTGAAAGAGGGGGTGGACGTGCGGGGCTACTTCCATTGGAGCCTGATGGACAACTTCGAGTGGGCCGAGGGCTACACGCCACGCTTCGGCCTCTTCCGCGTGGACTTCGCCAGTCCGGACAAGGCCCGCGCTCCCACCCCCGCCGTGGAGGGCTTCCAGGACATCGCCCGCAACCTCGGCCTCATGCCCATGCCCACGCCCTGACGGCACGCGACCCACTCCACCCCGTGTTCACCTCTTGAGGGCCCCTTCCGGCCCACCGCGGAACCGAAGACGCATGGCCCCCACCTCCGCAAAGAAGCGCCAGCGCTCCCCGGCCGCGCCTCCCTCCGAGGCGCCCGCCGTGCCGCTCCACGCGCTCCTGGAGGGGCTGCCGGATGCCTTCTTCATGCTCGATGCGGAGTGGCGCTTTCTCTACATCAGCCCCCGCATGACGGAGCTGCTGAGCGGCTGCGGCGGGCCCGGCGACGACGTGCGCCGCACGTGCCCCACGCTGCTGGACTTGCGCCGCCACCTGCGCTTCGACCAGCCCGCCACCGAGCAGGCCACCGTGCGCTTCGAGCATGGCTGGCCGGACAAGGATTTGTGCTTCGACGTCCGGGTGCGCACGGTGGACAGCGGCCTGCTGGTGCACTGCCGCGACATCACCGGCGAGCGCCGCGCCCGCGAGGAATTGCGGCGCACCGGCGAAATCTTCCGCTCCATCCTCGAGGGGACGACGGACGCCGTCTACACCAAGGACCTGGAGGGCCGGTACCAGATGATCAACCCCGCCGGAGCCAAGGCGGTGGGGTACACGGCGGAGGCCATGCTTGGCCGCACCGACCACGAGCTCTTCGCTCCCGAGGTGGCGCGCGCCAACGCGGCCAATGACAGGGAGGTGCTCGCCTTCGGGCGCACCGTCACCTTCGAGGACGCGCAGCCGGGCGCCGAGGGCCCGCGCGTGTGGCTGTCCACCAAGGGCGTGCTGAAGGACCCGGAGGGCAAGGTGTTCGGCCTCTTCGGCATCAGCCGCGACATCACCCAGCGCAAGTGGGCGGAGGAGGAGGCGCGCGGCCACGCGGAGTTCCAGGAGCAGCTCATGGGCATCGTCAGCCATGACATCCGCAGTCCGCTGGGCGCCATCATGAACTGGTCCCGCGTGCTGGCCGAGGGCGGCACCCCGGAGGAGGCGAAGCAGACCAGCAAGCGCATCGCCACGGCGGCGGTGCGCATCGAGCGGCTCACCCGGCTGCTGCTGGACTTCACCCGCACACGGCTGGTGGGCGGCGTGGCAATCGAGCCACGGCCGATGGACCTGAAGGACCTGGCGGCAAAGGTCGCCCACGAGTTCCGCGTGGCCTTCCCCCAGCGCGTCGTGGAGGTGGACCCCAAGGGCAACACGCAGGGCACGTGGGACCCGGACCGGCTGGCGCAGGTGGCGTCCAATCTTGTGGAGAACGCGCTGAAGTACAGCCCCGCGGAGGCGCCGGTGCATCTGTCCGTGCGCAGCGTGCGCAACAAGGTGGTCATGGAGGTGCGCAACGCCGGCCGCCCCATCCCCGACAACCTGCTGCCCCACATCTTCGAGCCCTTCCGGCGCGGCCCGCAGACGACGCGCACGCTGAAGATGAGCTACGGGCTGGGGCTCTACATCGTCCGGGAAATCGTCCACGCCCACGGAGGCACGATTGAGGTCAGCTCCAGCGAGGTCGACGGCACCACCTTCACGGTGACGCTGCCGCGCCGCTCGCAGCCGACGAAGCCGAACGGGCCTCCCAGGGGGCCGCAGGGGCCGCCTCCGTAGCCCGGCGCCAACGCCGCCCTCAGTTCATCTGCGTCGCGACGATGGGGTCCTGCTCCCCTGTCTTCCAGGGCAGCTCCGGCCACCAGCGCTCCAGGGCGGGCAGCGCGCCCGGCTCGAAGCTCTGGCCCGGCTTCGGCACCACCGCCGTCACGCCCGCGCGCTGAGACGCCGCGAGCACCCGCTCCACCGGCTCCGTCCACCCGTGGAAGGCGAGGTTGAACAGCCCCCAGTGCACCGGCAGCAGCACGCGGCCGCGCACCAACTGGTGGGCCGTCACGGCCTGCTCGGGGCCCAGGTGCCAGTCGGGCCAGGCGCTGCCGTAGGCGCCCGCCTCAATCATCGTCAGGTCGAACGGCCCCAGCTTCTCGCCGATGTCGCGCATCGCCGGAAACAGCCCCGTGTCCCCGGAGAACCAGACGCGGTGCTGGGGGCCGAGGAGCGCGTAGCTGGCCCACAGCGTCGCGTCGTTGTCGATGACGAGCCGGCCGGAGGCATGGCGCGCCGGCGTGGCGACAATCTCCAGCGCCCCCACCTTCGTGCGCTCCCACCAGTCCAGCTCCACGATTCGCTCCGCTGGCACGCCCCAATACGCCAGGTGCGCGCCCACGCCGAGCGGCACGATGAAGGTGGTGTCCCAGCCCTTCATCGCGGAGATGGTGGGCTCGTCCAGGTGGTCATAGTGGTCATGGGAGATGACGACGGCGTCGAGCTTCGGCAGCTCCCCCAGCGCGACGAGCGGCTCATACCAGCGCTTCGGCCCCACCGTGCTCAGCGGCGACGCTCGCTCGCCCCACACCGGGTCGGTGAGGATGCGGTGGCCGTCCACCTCCACCAGCAGCGTGGAGTGCCCCAGCCACGTGACGCGCAGCCCGGAGGCCGGCGGTGTGGCGAAGCGCTCGGAGCCACCGCGCACCGTGGGCACCGGGAGCGAGGGACTCCCGTCCGCGCTGGCCTTGAACGCGCCCGTCACGGAGCCCCAGAAGTCATTCTTCAGCGGCTGTGGATTCAGAAAGCGGCCGTCACCCCACTGGGGCGACTTGTCCATGCGAGCGCGCCGCTCACCGTCGGCACGCCGGCCAAAGGCCCTCCAGCCGTCCACCAGGGCCGCCGTCACTGCGAGCCCCAGCAACACCAGCACGCCTGACACCACGCGACGTGGCCAGCGGCTCCGCTTCCCGTTCCTCACGCAACCTCCCCAAGCGGAACGCACCTCGCGTGGACCGCCACGGGCATGGCTTCGCAACTTGGAAAGGGGCTGTCAATCCAGGTAGCGGCGCAGCAGGGCCGTCAGCTCGGCGCCCTCGAAGGGCTTGGCGAGGAAGTCGTTGCAGCCGCTGTCGAAGCCCGCCTGCACGCTGCGCGGCTCGGCGCGCGTGCTGCACAGGATGATGGGCGTGCTGCGGGTGGGCTCCCGGCCGCGCAGCGCCCGGCACGTCTCCAGGCCGTCCAGGTGCGGCATGACGACATCCAGGAAGACCAGGTCCGGCCGCTCCACCTCGGCCCGCGCCAGGGCCTCCAGCCCGTCGCGCGCGGTGACGGCGTCGTAGCCCAGCTCCATCAGCATCATCTGGTGCAGCAGCAGCACGGTGGACGAGTCGTCGACGAGCAGGACCTTCTTGCGTCGCATGGCGCCTCCCGGGCGGAGCTTGAAGTCAAAGCGAAGCCACCGGCTGGCAGAGCTGGCGCAGGTGCATCAGCCGCGGCGGGCCCATGCCGAGGAAGCGCATGCCCATGCCATACGGGAAGGACAGGCCAGCTCTCGGGGCGAAGGGGTTGGTCCAGGCCACCACGCCGTGCGTCTCCAGCTGCTCGCGCGTGGTGGGCAGGAGGATTCGCAGCCGCACTGCCGTCCCGGGCCGTGCGGGCACCAGCGTGCGGATGATGAGGCCGCCAGGGCTCAGCGCGCTGGAGAAGCCGGACGTCCACTCCGTGTCGCGCGAGGCGCTCTCGCCAAACTCCACCGGGCAGCAGAAGGGCACCCGCTCGTCCACGCGCAGCGAGCCCAAGTCCCGCCCCAGCAGCGCGTGGATGCGCGGCAGGAGCGCCGCCAGCGCGCTTGTCCGCGTCCCCGGGCCCACCGCCACGGTGAGCGCCGGCACACCCTCCAGCAGCGGCTGCGCGCGCAGCGTGGACAGCAGCCGCAGCGCCGCCAGCGGCCCTTCGCCCGAGACGAGCACCAGGTGGGGCACCAGGCCCCCTCGCGACAGCCGCGCGGCCGCGCCCTCCACGCTGGCGCTATAAAGGAGGTGGTGGCCGCACGCCTCCAGCAACGCGCCCAGCCCACCCCAGGCTCGCGCCCCGCTCGCCCCCGCCAGCAGCACGACGCGGGGGCTGAAGCGCTCGACGAAGCGCGCCGGCACCCTCCCGCTCGTCAGCGCCACCAGCCGCGCCCGCAGCTCCGAGACGCGCAGGGGCGCCAGCAGGCAGTCCTCCACGGCCTCCGCCTCCGCCGCCTCCAGCACCTCCGCCGGGGTGTCCACCTCCGCCACCAGCGCCACCGGCACGTCGCCAGTGCGTGCTCGCTGCATCCCCGGGCCGCTCCGCGAGTCCACCAGCAGCCGCCAGTGCACCAGCACCAGCGCCGGCCGCACGCGCGCCATTTCCGGGCCCAGGGCGTCCAGCGACGTCAGGTGAAGGGACTCGCCCCCGAGGGAGCGCACCGCCCGGGACAGCGCCAGCCAGGACTCGCTCGCGGGGCCGACCCACAACACCCGCATCGGAGTCGGAACCAGCCCTGGCGGCGGACGGTCCGGTCCTGAAGCCGTCATCATGCGGTGCCTCCGTGTCGTGACTGCCCCCCCCGGCCCGCCCGTCTCTCGACCTTCGAGATATGAGAAACGGACACACGGCGAATACTCCCCCGGGGCTGATTCCAGGGAGAGATGGGGAATACACGACACAGCGGCGGCCTGGGGGTCAGGCGGGCAACCTTCCCACCTCCCCCGGTGGCTCAGACGCGGGCGACGTTGATGCCCGAGTCGACGGCCTGCAACTCGTCGCCGAAGGCGACGTTCACCTTCTCACCGGTGGGCGGGTCATACGGGGCGCGGCCCACCTGCTTCGTGCCGAAGCTGGGGAGGACGGGCGCCAGCACGTAGGAGCGGAAGCACCAGCCGAAGAAGCTGACGGGCTTGAGGTCCGGGTGGATGTCGGCGGCCACCTTCGCGTGGGCCTCGGGCAGCAGGCTCCAGTGCTGGCCGGGCATCTCGTGGTGCGCGGTGTGGAGGCCGTTGTTGAAGAGGAAGAAGTTGATGAGGCGGCCGGTGAAGCTGCGGCTGTGGTTGTGCTCGCTCCAGGGGTCCGTGTGGACGTGCTGGATGTAGTTGAAGAACATGATGGTCCACAGCGAGAAGAACGCCGGAATCAGGAAGGCGAAGGCCCAGATGCGGGCGCCGCCGCCCACGCCGTGCAGCGCCATGGCCAGCCCGAGCAGCGCCGCGTGCGTGCCGCCCCAGATGATGTACTGGAGGACAATCTGCCGGAACAGCGGGCGGTTGCGCTCCTTGGCCTTCTCGATGAAGGCCTTGGTCGGCTCCTGCTGCCAGTACGTGGAGGCGAACGGGAAGGTGAAGGCCACCAGGAAGTTGTGCTTCTTGGAGTAGCGCCACGTAATCGTCGCGTCGCCCGCCTTGTTCACGAACTTGTGGTGGTTGAGGTTGTGCGTGGGAATCCACACGAACGTGGGGTAGCCGTAGAAGAGCGACAGCCACATGCCCATCGCCTCGTTCAGCTTCCGGTTGCGGAAGGTGGGGCTGTGGTTGTGGTTGTGCGCGATGACGCCCGCGGACAGCGCCAGGTAGCAGGATACCGGGCAGAGAAACGGAATCAGCTCGGGGGCCGCGTACATCGAAAGGGCCACCACGGGCATGGCCAGGCACCAGAGCAAGGTCCGGCGGTCGGCAGCGTAACGGAGCATGCGGCGGATACTGCCCCAGCCGCTGTCCACCCGCCAAAACATCCTGGCTGGTTTGGAGAGGGGTTGACTGAACGCCCGGCATGTAGGCACCCAGGCGTCGCGAGCCCACCCAGGCCCGGGACTCAGGCGAGGTGGTGCAGCAACAGCGGCACCATGTCCTCCAGGGGCGCGGTGGCGGTGGCCAGCCCCGCCTCGTCCACGGCGCGCGGCATGCCGTACACCACGCAGGAGGCCTCGGTCTCCGTGAGGACGGTGCCGCCCGCGTCGCGGATGGCCTGCGCGCCGGCCTTGCCATCCTCGCCCATGCCGGTGAGCACCACGCCCACCGTGTCCGCCCCCCAGACGCGCGCCGCGCTCTGGAAGAGGACGTCCACCGAGGGGTGGTGGGGCATCTGCAGCGGGTGCCTGTCCAGCCGGGCCAGGCCCACCGTGCCGTGCCGCTCCACCTTGAGGTGCTGCCCCGCGCGCGCCAGCACCACGCGCCCCGGCCGCAGCTCCACGCCGTCCTCCGCCTCTAGCACCTCCAGCGCGCACTGGGCGTTGAGGCGCTTCGCCACCGCCTGCGTGTAACCGATGGGGATGTGCAGCGCGAGCGCCAGCGGCGCGGGAAAGTCCGCGGGCAGCGCCGACAGCAGCCGCGTCAGGGCCTGCGGCCCGCCGGTGGAGGTGCCCACCACCACCAGCTTCCGGCCCGGCGTGAGCCCGCTCACGGGGCCCGGGACACCGGCGGCGACCGGAACGTCCGGAGCCGGGTGCGGCACCGCGCGCGCCGCCGTGCGCACCGCCTCCACCAGCGCTCCCCCCAGCTCGTAGAGCCGGTCCGTGGCGAGCGCGGTGGGCTTGTTCACCAGCTCCACCGCGCCAGCCTGGAGGGCGGACACCGCCAGCTCGCTCTCCTCGCCCGCGCTGCTCACCACCACCGCGCGCGGCGCGCCAGGCATGGAGGCCAGCGCGCGCAGCACCCCCAGCCCGTCCAGCCCCGGCATCACCAGGTCCAGGGTGAGCACGTGCGGGGCCAGCTCGGCCACCTTCTCCAACGCGTCCAGGCCGTCGCGCGCGGTGCCCACCACCTCCAGGCCCTCCGCGTTGGACAGCACCTGGCGCAGCACCTTCCGCGCGAAGGCCGAGTCGTCCACCACCAGCACGCGGATGGGAGAGGGCGCCGTCATGATTCAGCTTTCGTGTAGAAGAAGGCGCCGCGCCGCTCCTCGCAGCTCAGCGCGGTGCCGAAGCGCATCAGCGACTCGGAGGTGCCCACCAGCAGCTGCCCGCCGGGCACCAGCGCGCGGGTGAGCAGCTCCACCACCCGCCGCGCGGTGTCGTCCCGGAAGTAGATGAGGACGTTGCGGCAGAGGATGGCGTCGAAGGCGCCGAGCGCGGCCACTGCCGCCGCGTCCACCAGGTTGACGCGGCGCCAGTCCACCGCGGCCACCAGCTCCGGCTTCACGTGCGGGCGCCCCTCGCGCACCTCCATCCAGCGCCCCTCCACGCCCGGGGGCAGCGCGCGCAGCGAGCGCAGGTTGTGCTCCCCGGTGCGGGCCCGCTCCAGCGCGCGGGGGCTCAAGTCACTGGCCACCAGCTCCACGTCGGCCAGGATGCCCTGGTCCGCCAGCATCATCGCCAGCGTGAGGGGCTCCTCGCCGGTGGAGCACGCCGCGCACCACACGCGGGGCCGCCGGCCGGCCCGCACCGCGGGCACCAGCACGTCCGTCACCAGCACCGACACCGGCAGCGGCTCCCGGAAGAAGTACGTCTCGTGCACCAGCAGCGAGTCCACCAGCGAGTCCAGCGCCTCGGGGCCCGCCGGGTCGTAACGGAGGAAGTAGTAGTAGTCGAGCAGCGAGTCGAAGCCCGCGTCCAGGGCGCGCGCGGCCACCTTGTCCGCCAGCAGGTCCCGGTCCTCCGGGCCGTAGTGCAGCCCCGCGCGCTGCTCAATCAGCGCGGCGAGGATGGCGAACACCTGCGGAGACATGGGCAGCGAGGACATGGTTCCTCGCTACCGCCCGAGCGCCAGCAGACAGGCCCGCCGCACGTCGGCGTCCTCGTCGTGCGTGGAGGCATGCTCCAGCGCCTCGCGGGCCTCCACCGTGCCCAGCGCCGCCACGGCCGGGGCCGCGGCGCGGCGGCCGGCGGGGCTGGCGGACACCAGCGCCTGCAGGAGCGCGGCGCGCGCGTCCGCCCGGCGCATGCGGGCCAGCGCCGCCACCAGCAGCGGGGCCGTCAGCTCGTCGGCCACCTCCAGCGCGGTGAGCAGCCCGGGCAGCCGGCCCTCCATGGGCAGCGCCAGCGCGCTCACCACCCGCTCGCGCAGCGTCATGTCCCCCAGCAGCGTCACCAGCGACTGCGTGGCGGGCACCCCGGCGCGCGTGGCGAGGAAGCCCACCGCCGCGCTGCGCACGCTGTCGTCCCGGTCGCTGGCGGCGCGCAGCAGCGCGGGCAGCGTCTCCGGCGCGTCGTACTCGGCCACCGCGGACAGGGCGACGAGGCGCGTGGCCGCGTCCTCGGAGGCCACCGCCTCCAGCAGCACCGGCAGCGCGTCCGGGCGGCGGGCCACGCCCAGGCCCAGCAGCGCCGCGCGGCGCACGTCCGCGTCCCCGCTGGACGCCGCGCGCCGCAGCGCCGACATGGCCCCTTCCGTGTGCATGTGCGCCAGCGCGTCCACCACCGCCACGCGCACCTGGCCCGCGTCGTCGTCCGCCAGCGCGACAATCGCGTCCGCGGCGGCCTCCTCGTTGAGCTTCCCCAGCGACTGGCACGCGTAGTAGCGCACCCAGGGGTCTCTATCGTTGAGGCCGCCCAGCAGCGTGGAGGTGATGCGCGCCTCCTTCTCCGTCTGCCCCAGGGCGCGCATGGCGGCGGCGCGCGTGCGCTCGGACTCGTGGGCGGCGGCGGACAGCAGCGCGTCCACCGCGCGCGGGTCCTCGATGAAGGGCAGGCCGAAAATCGCCGCGTCGCGCAGCCGCTCGTCCGGATCTCGCATGGCCTGGAGCAGCACGTCCAACCCGCGCGGGTAGCCGAAGTAGGCGATGATGCGCAGCGCCGCGCGGCGCAGGCGCGCGTCCGGAGAGCGCGCCGCCTGCAGGGCCAGCGTCTCCGTCCCCTCGCTGCCCAGCGACTGGATGGCACCCACGGTGGACTGCACCACGCGCGGGTCCTCGTCCACCAGCCGCGCGAAGAGGGCCGGCACCGCGGCCGGGTCGCCAATGCGTGACAGCGTGTCCGCCGCCAGCGCGCGCACCGTCGCGTCCCTGTCCTCCAGGCACACCATGACGTCCGGCACCGACGCCGCCCTGCGCCCCACCAGCGGCAGCAGCACGCGGCGGCGGGCGCTGTCGCCGTCGCGCAGCGCCTGCAGAATCTGGGAGTCCGCGTCCGAGCCCAGGTCCGCCAGGGCGCTGGCCGCCGCGCGCGCCACCGCCGGGTCCGGCCCGTCCAGCAGCTTCAGCAGGCCGCCCGCGGCGTCCTGCCCGCCCACCCAGCCGAGCAGCCGGGAGAGAGCGGCCTTCTCCGCCGAGTCCGCGCCGGTAATGGCCTGGGACAGCCGGCGGCCCAGCACCGCGCCCTCCGCGTCTCCCCGCAGCGCGGCCTGCACGGCGCGCGCGCCGCCGAAGCGCTGCACCTGCGCCTCGTGGATGTCCACCAGCGCCACCGCGGCCCCGCGCACCAGCGCGTCATTGCCCCGGCGCAAGAGCCCCACCAGCGCGGGCACCGCCGCCTCCTGGCCGGTGCGGCCCAGGGCGCGCGTCGCCTCCAGCGCGTAGAAGGGGTCCGACAAGAGGCCCAGCAGCGCCGGCACGACGATGGGGTCCCCGCACCGCCCCAGCACGTCGATGGCGGGGAAGATGCGGAAGAAGTTGCCGCTGCCCAGCGCCGCCAGCAGCGCGTCCACCGCGGCCCCGCCACCCACGCGGCCCAGCGCTTCAATCGACGCCACGGCCACGTTGTCGTCCGGGTGGACGGTGAGCTGGGCCAGCAGCGGCACCGAGCGGCGGCTGCGGCGGCGGCCCAGCACCTGGGCGATGTCGCAGACGACGGCCGGGTTCGGGTCCTCCGCGAGCGGCTCCAGCGCGGCCTCCACGTCGCCCGAGGAAGCCACCAGCGCCTCCACGGCGGCGGCCAGGCGCGCCTCGCTGTCGCGGCGGTGGCTCAGCACGTCGCGCAGCGGCGGCACGGCCGGCGTGCCCAGCCGCGCCAGGGCGCCCACCACGGCGCGGCGCACCGCCCAGCTCGGGGCGTCCAGTCCCGCCACCAGCAACTCCAGGCTGGCGGAGCCGCGGCGGGCGAGCTGCTCCACCGCGTCCACCTGGGCGCGGTCGTCCGCCGACAGGGTGAGCGGATGGGGATGTGCCGAGGACGAAACCGTCACGCCTGCTGCTCCCGGGACCGGGAGGTCCCCACTTCGGTGTTGCGCGCACCGCCGAGCGCACCGCTCAGCCGTGCAAGGTTCTCCGCCTGCTCGCCCTGGAGGCGCGTGAGCTGGGCCAGCCGTCCGGCCACCTCGCGCACCTCGGCGGCGGTGGCGGACGCCGCGCGCGTCTGCTGCGCGGTGGTGGTCACGATTTCCCGGGCGCGGGAGCGCATCTCCTCCACGCTCTTCGCCAGCCCCTCCGTCACCGTGGTGGACTCGGTGCTGGCGCGCGCCATGGCCGCCACGCTGGTGGCCTGGCGGCTGGCGGAGCCGGTGAGGGCGGCCAGCGCCTCCGTCTGCTCGTCCAGCGCGCGGGAGGTCCCCTTCGCCACGCGCCGCACCTCATCCGCGCCCTTCACCAGCGAGGTGAGCGCCTGCGCCTGCTCGTCGGTGGCACGCGTCACGTCCGCCGCCAGCTTCGCCACCTGACGGCTGGCCACCTCGCCCTGCTTGAGGGCGCGGGCCTGCTCCGCCATGCCACGCGAGGACTGGGCCACCTGCTTGCGCGTCTCCTCCATGGCCCGCGTCACCTCCGTGGCGGCCTTGGCCTGCTCGGCCAGCCCCAGCAGGGTGCGCTGGGTGGCGGTCGCCGCCTCCTGCGCGAGCCCGCCCACCGCGCCCACGTCCTTGCTCTGCGCCCCCACGGCCACGCTCACCGTCTGCACCAGCTGGCGCATCTGCGCGGAGCCCTTGGCCAGGTCCGCCGCCGCCGCGGCCTGCTCCTGCACCGCGCGGGACACCTTCTGGGCCACCTCGGCCAGCTGGCCGTTGGAGCGCACCGCGTCGCGCAGCGCGCGCGCCTGGTCCGCCGTGGCCTGCGTCGTCTGGCGCGCCATGCGCCGCATCTCCGTGCCGCTCTGCGACAGCGACTGCGCCGCCTGCGCCTGCTCCGCCGCGGCGGTGGTCATGGCGCGCCCCTGCTCGCTCACCTTCGCGGTGGCCAGGGCGAGGGACTGCACCGCCTGTACCTGCTCGCCGGACGCGCGCGACACCTCGCGAACGTTCTGCCCCAGGTCCTCCACGCCCTTGAGGATGGTGGTCAGCGCCCGCTCCGCGTCGCCCGCCAGCGCCGCGCTCTCGTCCGCCGCGCGCACGCCCTCCCCGGTGGCGGTGGCCGCCTCGCGCGCCGTCGTCTGCAGGCCGCGGACGATTTTCGCCACGTCCGCGCTGGCCGCCGCCGCGCGGTCCGCCAGGGCGCGAATCTCCTCCGCCACCACCGCGAAGCCGCGGCCGTGCTCGCCCGCGCGCGCCGCCTCGATGCTGGCGTTGAGGGACAGGAGGTTGGTGCGGTCCGCGATGAGGTTGATGGTCTGGACGATGTCGCCAATCTCCTCGGCGCGCTTGCCCATCTCCTTCATGACGCCGGAGGACTCGACGATGGACTGGCGGATGCGCGTGAAGCCGGCGATGGAGCGCGTCACCGTGGCGCCGCCCTCGCGCGCGGTGGTGCCCACGCGCTCGGCGGTGGCGCGGGCCTCCTCCGTCATCTGCGCCACCCGGCGCGTGGACGTCTCCAGCTGCGTGGAGGCGGTGGCGCTGCTGGCGGCCTGGGAGTTGATCTGCTCGGCGGCCTTGGCCACGGCCTGGGCGGAGCGGGCCAGCTGCTCAATCGTCGCCGCGTTGGCGTCCACCACGGCTGCGTTCTTCTCCGCGGTGGCGGCCACCTCCTCCACGCTGGCGGCCACCTCCTCCACGGTGGACGCGGTGGAGGCGGCGTGCGTCTCCAGCGTGCGGGCATGCTCGGCCACGCCGCGCACGCTGCGCGCCAGCTCCTCGGAGGTGGAGGCCGTCTCCTCCACGCCGGAGGCCATGGCGGTGGCGTCGCGGGCCACCTCTCCCAGCACGCGGCCGATGCCCACCACGGCGTTGGACACCTGCGCCACGCGCTCGCCCACCGCCTGCGAGTCCGTGGACAGGCGGGTGATGCCCTTGGCCATCTCCTCGGCGGTGGCGGCCACCTGCTCGGTGGCGGCGGCGCTGGACTGGTTGCGGCTGACGAGGTCCGCGACGGTGGCGTTCATCTCCGTCATGGAGGCCAGCAGCTCCTCGCTGGAGGCGGCCAGCTCCTCCGCGCCGGCGCTCACGCCCTTCACCGAGCGCGTCACCTGCTCCAGCGTGCCGGCGGTGGCGTCCGACGACGCGGCCAGGTGCGCTGCGTCCTTGCGCACGCCGGACACGGAGGCATTCACCTCCTGCAGGGCGCCCGCGGTGGCCTCGGCCTCCTGCTGCAGACCGCGCGCGGAGTCGCTCACCGTGCGCTGGGCGCGCACCAGCTCGTGCACCGACAGGCCCGTCTCCTCCACGTGGGCGGCGACGGACTCAATCGCGGCGCGCACCTGCTCGGAGCCCGCGGCCTGCTCGTTGCCGCTGGACGCCAGCCGTGTCGCCAGGGCCTCCACCGCCTGCACCAGGCCGGCGCTCTCCTGCACGCTGCGCGAAGCCCCCTCGGCCAGGTTGCGCGCGTCCTCCAGCGCCACCGCCGTGTTACCGCTGTCCGTCGCCATTCGGCGTCTCCTCCCCGATGACCCGGGGGAAATCAATGAGCATCACCAGCCGGGGCCCCACCTGGGCCACGGCCTTCACGAACCCGCGCGCTCCCTCCACGACCAACGGAGGAGGCGGCTTCACCTGCGCGGGGTCCAGCTTCAGGACCTCGCGGGCGCTATCCACTAGCAATCCCACAATCCGGTTGCCGAGCTGGCCCACCACCACCCGGGTGTCCAGCGAGCGCTGCCCGGGCGGCAGCCCGAAGCGCGCCCGCGCGTCCACCACGGGGATGACCCGGCCGCGCACCTGCACCAGCCCGGCCACATGGGACGGAGCCCCCGGCACCGGCGTTGCGCCCGTGTAGCTCTCCATCTGCAACACGTCCGACGCGGGCAGCGCGTACTCGGCCCCATCCACCTTGAACACCACGTGCAGCACGCTCATGGCGCGCGCTCCCTTCCCTGCCTGGGCTCCGGGCGTCTGACGGCCCCGCCTCGCGCGGCGCCGAGCGCCGCCAGGTCCAACACCAGCGTGGGCTGGCCGTCTCCCAGGTCCGTGGCCCCCACGACTCCAGACACGCGCACCAGCGGGTCCTCCAGCGGGCGCAGGACGATTTCCTGCTGCCCGAGCAGCCGGTCCACCGCGAAGGCCACCGGCTCACCGCGCTGGCGCACGATGAGCGCCTTGGCGCCCGCCCCACTCCTTCCCTCCGGGCGTCCCCGCTCCAGCAGCCGCTCCAGCGCCAGCAGCGGCACCGCGCTGCCCCGCCGCTCCACCAACGTCACGCCGGAGGCGCCCGCGGGCCGCACCAGCCGGGCCACGTCTACGTCGATGAGCTCCTCCACCGAGCCCACCGCCACCGCGTAGCGCAGGCCGGCGCACTCGAAGACGAGCGCGTCCAGCAGTGTAATGGTGAGGGGCACGCGCAGGTGGAAGGTGGTGCCCACGCCCAGGCGCGTCTCCAGCCGCAGCTCGCCGCCGAGCTGGTCCACGGCGATGCGGCGGACGATGTCCATGCCCATGCCCCGGCCGCTCGTCGCGTTGGCGGCGTCACGGGTGGAGAAGCCGGGGCGGCAGAGCACGTCCAGCAGCCCGTCCGCCGTCGAGGGGACGGGCACGCCCGCTCTCGCGGCCACGGCCGTGGCATCCACGCCGCGCCCGTCGTCGGTGACGCTCAGCTCGAGCAGCCCGCTGGCGCCGCCGTGGCAGGCCAGCCGCACCACGCCCTCCTCGGGCTTGCCGACGGCGAGGCGCTCCTCCGGGGACTCCAGGGCATGGTCCACCGCGTTGCGCACCAGGTGCACCAGCGCGGGCAGCAGCCGGTCCGCCACCGCCTTGTCCAGCTCCGCGTCGCCCACCTCCAGCTCCAGCCGCACCGCCTTGCCGGTGCTGCGGCGCAGGCCGCGCACCAGCAGCGGCAGCCGCTCCAGCACGTCCGCCACCTTCACCATGCGCAGGCGGATGATGGCGGCCCGCATGTCGCGCAGCTGGCGGCCGTTCTCCTGGAGGATGGTGGTGAGCTCGCGCGTGGGGGCCCCGGCGGCCGTCAGCTCCGCCACCGCGCGGGTGAGTCGCGAGCGGTTGACGACCAGCGCCGCCAGCCGCTCCAGCGCCTCGTCCAGGCGGGACACCTCCACCCGCAGCGTGCCGCCGCCCCGGCGCTGCTCCTCGGGCTCGTCCTCCATCCGCGCCGCCACCGACTCCAGCTCCGGCTCGGAGGGCATGGCCGGTGCGCCTGCCGGCGCAGGCGCCTGCTCGGAGACCAGCGAGCGCACCGAGGCGGGCGGGCCCCCGGCGGCCTCCAGCAGCGCGGCGTCCGGCGCGTCGGTGAGCAGCAGCAGCGCGAAGGTGAGCGAGCCCCCCCCGGCGGCGGGGCCGGACAGGGGCAGCACCTTCACTGTCTCGCCCAGCTTCGCCACGTGCTCGCGCACGCTGTTGATGGTGATGCCGCTGGCGGCGCGCTCGGCGCCCGGGACGAAGTCCAGCCGCACCGCGCGCCGTCCGGAAGCAACTCCGGCGGTGAGCTGCTCGCGCTCCGCTGCGGACAGGCGCGCGGCGAGCGTCGCGTCCAGCTCCAGGGTGACGGGCGCGGGCTTCGCGGGGCCCGTCCCCAGGGCGGCGGCCTCCAGCGCCTCCAGCCGCTCCAGCAGTCCCGCGGGCACGGGCGTGGCCGGCTTGCCCGAGGCGAGCTGCCGCACGCGGTGCTCAATTTCGCGCAGCCCCTCCATCAGGGGCTCCACGCTGGCCTCGGGCAGGCGTCCCCCGGCGCGGTCCGCGTGGCGCAGGGACGTCTCCATCCAGTGGGCGATGGAGACGATGGACTCCACGTCCACCATGGCGGACAGGCCCTTGATGGTGTGGAGCGCGCGGAACAGCTCGCGCACGGCGCGCGGGTGCGCCAGCCCCCGGCGCACGCTGGCCTCCACGGCGAGCAGGTGCCGCTGGGCCGCGCCGAGCAGCTCCTCCGCTTCCGCCAGGTACGCTGGCAGGAAGTCCGCCAGGTCCACCGAGGCCGTCACCCGCGCTTCTCTTCCAGCAGGCCCCGGGCTTCCGTCAGGATGGCATCCGGGGTGAAGGGCTTGGTCATGAAGCGGTTGGCGCCCACCGCCAGCGCGCGGGTCCGCGACGCCTCGTCCCCACGCGTGGTGACGATGATGATGGGCAGGTTGCGCAGCCGGTCCTGGCCGCGGACGAACTCCACCACCTCGATGCCGCCGATGTCCGGCATGTTGAGGTCCAGGACGAGCAAATCATACGGCTGCAGCGACAGCCGCTCGATGGCCTCCAACCCGCTCGAGGCATGCGTGAAGGTGAGCCCGGGATAGGGACGCAGACAGGCGACGACCATGTCGCGCATCACCTTGCTGTCATCGACGACGAGCACCTCTGGCATGGCTTCCCCTGGCAACGGCCGCCGACCCTAGAGCGATTCCGTGAAGATGAAAGTGAACGCCGTACATACGGCTTTCGCAGCGCCCAGTGGCTGACAATCGTACGCGGGGAGCACCTGCAACCCGGACGGGATGTAGCACCCGGTCCGCTCCGGACGTGCGGTCCACCGAGCCGTCCGTGGGTACCTGCCCGGTCGGGGGGCAGGCCGGCTGGCTCCGGCGCGAGGGACGCGCCATGCGCCGGCCCCACCGCGCCCTGGCCACGCTCGCTGCCCCTCATGCCCGGGCGGAGGGCGGGCCCGCGCGGGGCAGGCGGATGCGGAAGGTAGAGCCCTCGCCGGGCGTGCTGTTCACCGACACCTCGCCGCCATGCGCCTCGACGATTCGGCGCAGGCGGTACAGCCCCAGCCCCAGCCCGCCATAGTGGCGCACCGGCACCGCGCGCTCGAAGCGGCGGAACAGGCCGTCCACCCGCCCGGGGGCAATGCCGATGCCGTGGTCCGTCACCACCAGCGTCGCCATGTCCCGCTCGGACTCCAGCGCCACCTCCACCGGCTTGCCGGGCCCGAACTTCATCGCGTTGGACAGCAGGTGCGTCACCACCTGGGACAGCCGGGCCGCGTCGAAGCGGCCCGGCGTGGGCTCCAGCGGGCTCACGACGAGCTGGCAGCCCACGCGCGCGGCCGCCTCCTCGGAGCGCGACACCACCTCGCGCACCACCGACGCCAGGTCCACCTCTTCCAGGCGCAGCCGCGGCGCGCTCCCCTGGAGCTGCGACACGTCCAGCAGCGACTCCACCAGCTCCGCCAGCCGCTGCACCTGCCGGTCCGCCGAGTCCAGCGCCCGCTCCAGCCGCTCGGGCGCGGACGCCACGCCCGCGCGCAGCACGCTCTGGGCCCCCTGCACGCGCAGCCGCAACGCCGCCAGCGGCGTGCGCAGCTCGTGCGCGGCCACGCTGAGGAACTCGTCGCGCGCGCGTACCGCCTCCTGCGTCTCGCGGTACATGCGCAGCTGCTCCGTCACGTCGCCGATGATGCCCGCCATGCGCACCGGCCGGCCCTGCGAGTCATGGAGCGCCCGGCCCCGGCTCACACACGAGCGGTAGCCCCCGGTGACATGCCTCAGCCGGAAGGAGACGTCGTAGGGCGCGCCCCGCTCCAGGTGGGCGGACAGGGCGGCCATGACGTCCGGCCGGTCCTCCGGGTGCAGCAGCGCCATGAAGGCCTCGTAGGTCCCCCCGAAGTCCTCGGGCGCCAGCCCCAGCATCTCCAGCAGGCGCGGGCTCCAGTAGAGCGTCCGGCGGCGCAAGTCCCAGTCCCAGATGCCATCGTACGAGCCGTTCACCACCAGGCGGAGGCGCGCCTCGCTCTCGCGCGCGGTGTGCTCGGCCTGCTCCAGCAGCCCCACCCGGCGCTCCAGCTGCCGCACCATCCGGTACAGGTGGTCCTCGGTGCCCAGGTCCATGGGCGGCACCGCGTGCGTCGGCGCGGCGGTCCGCAGCTCGCGCAGCAGGACGCCCACCAGCTCGTCGCCTTCCTGGGTGCGCCGCAAGAAGCCGTTGGCCCCCACGTTGTGCGCCATGCGCAGGTCCAGCTCGTCCGGCACCACGGTGTGCGTGAGGATGACGGGCACCCGGGCCAGCCGCGGGTCCTGCCGCAGCGCCAGGCACAGCCGGAAGCCATCCATCCCCGGCATCAGCGCGTCCGCCAGCACCACGTCCGGCCCCCGGCGCCTCGCCAGCTCCAGCGCCGACAGGCCGTCCGAGGCCATGACGAGCTCGAAGCGCAGCGGCATCAGCTGGAGCTGGAGCAGCTTGCGGGACACCGGGTCGTCGTCCGCCACCAGCACCGTGAGCCCTCGCGACGGCGCCGCCTCGAGCACATGCGGGGGAAACGCCTGCCGCACGCCCTCCACCAGGGGGCCCAGGGAGAGCGGCCGGTCGAGGAAGCCGGCCCCCGGCAGCCCGAGCTGGTGCAGCCCCTCCTGCTCGGCGGGAAAGGCCATGACCCGCAGCGTCGTGCCGGCCAGCTTCAGGGCCCGCTCCAGCGACGCCAGCTCCACCGCGCCCGCCACCAGCAGGCCGGCGGCCACCACCAGCACGTGCGCCGGCTCCACGTGCAACAGGGTGATGGAGGCATGGAGGTCCGCCAGGGCCGTCACCTGCCACCCCTGGCTCTCCAACGCCAGCACCTGGAGCTCACGCACAGGGCTGGGTTCTTCGACGAGCAGGACGGTGGGCTTCATCACGACGGTCGACAGGAAGAGCGGGCAGGAAGGGTGGGCGTCCACCCTGGATGAAGGAAAAGGCGCAGTCTGGGCACCAGAGGACCTGAGTCAAGCAGTCCTGAGGGAAGTGTTCGCCGGTGCAAACCGGCCGAACGCTCGTCCCGTTCGGGGTCCGGGCAGCCTGGGCCTTCAGCGAGCCCCGGACCTCCAGACAACGCACCTGCATGACGGATGCATCCGTGGCGACAGCAGTATCCCCGTCAACACGGACAGCGTGGGTTCCCCCGCGCCAGGCGTCCATGCAAGGCCAGGCTCGTGGCCGCCGGGGAACCTACGGGGTCACTCCCCCGGGAGCCTCCGAGTTGCATCTAAAAGCCCCGGGCAGAGGGGACGGGGGCGACGCAACCCACCCGGGTAACCGTCGACTCGGGGTCCACTCGTCTACCAGGGCAACAGAAGTTCTGGTGTAAAACAGTTGCATCTGACTCGCGAGCGCTCGTCCGCAGCCATGCCCGGGGGAGTCGGGACAGACCCGCACGGTGGCAGTCGCGACACGGGTGAAAATGCAGGGCAGTTGCGTTATTCGAAAGGACATCATGGGAGCCAAGAGACTTGCCGCGCAGCCGAAGCTCACCGAGTTCCAGGACCGCATCCGTGCCGCGGGCCTGCGCAGCACCGCGCCCCGCGTGGCGGTGCTTCGGGAGCTGGAGAACGCCTCCGCGCCGATGAGCCATGCCGACCTGGTGGATGCGCTCGGAGACGAGGGGTATGACCGGGTCACCATCTACCGGAACCTGACCGACCTGACCGAGGCCGGGCTGGTCGTCCGGGCGGACCTAGGGGACCACGTCTGGCGCTTCGAGCTGAAGCGCCCGGGCGAGGAGCATGGCAGCAGCCACCCGCACTTCACCTGCACGGACTGCGGCACGGTGGCCTGCCTGCCGGAGGAGTCGGTCCGCATCGCCTCGTCCAAGGGCGTGCCGCGCGCGGTGTCCCAGCGTGCGGTGGAGGTGCAGCTTCGCGGCCTGTGCGACCGGTGTGACTGACGGCGTGGCCCGCCCCTCCCCTTCATGAGGAGGCGGGCCCGCACGCAAGGTCCGGCAGCGACACGTCCGAGGGCACGTGCGGGAGGGATGCGGGCGGCCCGCCAGGCGGCGGGTGACGGCACCCCCCTTCCGGCGGCCCCTCTGCCCGGCCTGCGGGCGGGGCCTTGCAGCACCCCTTGGGGTGAGGCGCGGGCGAGCCATGTCCCGCACGCCTGTCCGGAGGCGAGGACGGCACTTCCCGCCCCCTCCAGGTGAAGCAAGGTCAGTCCCACGTGCCGGCAGGGGCGGTGGCCTCACCGCCCGTGCCGACGGAGCCTGCTACTGGACGGTGTAGGCCACCGTGCCGCTGCACGAGTTGCTGGAGTAGCAGCCCGCGCGAATCTGGTACGTGCCCGCCGTGGTGGCGGTGAACTGCGCGTACGACAGCACGCCGCAGGAGTCGTCGTTGGAGGCCACCTGCGTGCCCGCGGAGTTGTAGAGGCGCAGCCAGGTGTCACCCGTGCCGGCGGAGCCGGCCACCGTGCAGGTGCCGAAGGACAGCTTCTGCCCGGCCGTCAGCGTCACGTTGTGGTTGGTGGTGTTCTGCTGCGCGCTGTTGGTGTTGGTGGCGGTGAACGTGAACTTGATGCTCGTCGGGGGCGGCGGGAAGCCGGCGCACAGCCGGGTGCTGGTGGCCACGCCGCAGTACGCCTCCACGGCGGGGCGGACGTAGGTGATGTCCTCGCCACGGCAGCCCGACTCGGTGCACACGTTGACGATGGAGCAGCTCCCGTTGGACCTGTAGTCCGTCTCGCCGCGCACCAGGATGCCGGCCACCGTGTAGCCGCTCATCTCGTACACGCCCGAGCCGGAGTTGCCGCCGAAGGTGTCCGTGCTGGCGACGAAGTAGTCCAGCGTGCTGGCGCGCGCGTCACGCACCGAGCCGCCCGCGTCAATCTTGAAGGGGATGCCGCTGCCCGAGCCAATCACCGTCACGTTGGCGCCCACGGCCAGCGCGGTGGTGGCCGTGCGCACGGGGGCCGGCGTGAAGCGCGGGGTGGCCGCGCGGTCCAACCGGACGATGGCGTAGTCCAGGTTGCGCCCGTTCACCGTGGACTGCTGGCGCGCGACGATGGACTGGCAGGAGAAGATGTCCGCCGACGTCACCGGCTGCATGGTGGTGGCGCCCGTGCGGTAGAAGTTGAAGACGAAGCGCGTGCTGGTGCAGGCCGAGGCGCTGGTGATGCAGTGGCCGGCGGTGAGCACCAGGTCATCGTCGATGAGCGTGCCCGAGCAGAAGGCCGGCGTCAGGTCGCTCAGGAAGCGCTCGGTGCTGCACAGGTTGTAGGCGCTCTGCAGCGTGGACGCGTTGAAGGTGACGACGCCGGTGGAGGCGTTCACCGTGTAGTCCGACGGGTTCATCAGCGCCACCGTGGACTGCTGGGCGCGGGCGCGCAGGGTGGCGTTCGTGTGCGCGTACACGTCCGTGCGGTTGTCGGTGCCGTAGACGACGGGCTGCTGCTCCGTGCCCGTGGGCGAGTCACCGGCGGGAGTGCCTTCCGGGGCCGGACCGCAGGCCGCGACGGAGAGGGCACACAACAGCGAGCCAAGCAGCTTCCTCTGGACGCCGGTGGGGGAGATACGCATGGGGGACTCCTGTGACGGGTGAAGCCGCCCGCCCGGTGGGCAGGCAGCCATCAGCCATGCTCATGCCCCCTCCACGTGATTACAACTGAATTGCGCGATTAGCCGTACATCCCCGCCAGCTGGATGATCCACCCGCTACAGGGGCGCTGCACGGAACCCCGAGCCGGGGAGCCCCCCTTCTTGGAGAGGGGTCTCCCAGAGGGGAGCGGCCGTCCCCGTGTCGGCTGCTGAGCACTCCAGGTCCCCGTTTCCGCCCGGCCGCTTCCGTCACGGTGGGGGCGGACGCATCTAGGTCGCGGTGGGGAGCGGGCTTTGTTCCCCCGAGCCCGCCGGAGGCCTGGGTGCAACCGCTTCAGACACTGCTGGTGGTCGATGACGACCTGGACATCCGGGACGCGCTCCAGGACGTCTTCGAGCTGGAGGGCTATTCCGTCCTGCTCGCCGCTGACGGGCTGGAGGCACTCGCGCAGCTCCGCCAGGTGGAGAGTCCGCCGCAGCTCATCCTCCTCGACCTGATGATGCCGAGGATGGACGGCTTCGCCTTCCGGGAGGCGCTGCGCCATGACTCGACGCTCTCCGAAATCCCCGTCCTGGTGGCCAGCGCGGACCTGGACGTGCGGAGCGCGGCCGAGGGGCTGAACGTGGCCGGCTGGCTGCGCAAGCCGCTGGACTTGTCCGAGCTGCTGTCCGCCGTGAAGCGCCTCAGTCAGGCCGCGTAAGCCCCGCCACTCCCGCCTGCCTGCCCTCCAGTCGGGAGGGCTGGGCGCGGGGCAGAGCAGGTTGGCGTGGGAAGAGAGCCTCCCCACCCTTGCTCCCAGAAGTCAGACAACTGACCGAAGGGAGAGGGACATGAAGAAGCTCATCGCCACGCTGGCCCTGTGCATCGGGACCGCCGCTTTCGCGCAGGCCCCCAAGACCGAACAGCCGTCCAAGCAGCAGGTACCCGGGCCCGAGGTCGACAAGCGGCTCGACACCGGCGTCGACGCCACCGAGGTGGGCCCCGCCATTGGCAATACCGCCAAGGACGTGGTCGGCGTCCAGACGGAGGACGAGGGCACCTTCAAGATGGAGCACGCCATGAGCCTGAAGGGCACCGTGAAGGATGCCACGGCGGACGGCGTGAGCATCGCCCGGCCGGGCCTGCCCGACGCGGACCTGGACATCCGTGACAAGACGGTGCTGATGCTGGACGGCAAGAAGGTGGCGAAGACGGACCAGATTCCCGAGGGCGCCTCGGTGCGCGCCAAGTTCCAGCTCGAGGGCCAGGAGATTGTCGCCCTGGAGCTGCGCGCCACCAGCCCCAAGCCCGTGAAGAAGGACCCCAAGAAGGCGGAGAAGAAGGACCCGGCCACGGGCGGCTCCGGCACCCAGGAGCTGCAGGAGGACGCGCAGAAGGCCGCCGACAAGACCGAGCAGAAGGCCAAGGAGACGAAGGACGAGGTCAACGAGGAGCTGAAGTAGCTCCGAGCTCGCACTCCTGACGAGCGCTGTCGCATCGGGCCCGCTTCCCACCAGGGAGGCGGGCCCGGTCGTTTCTTCCGCCCATGCCGTGCCTCCGGAAGCACCAGCGTGGGAACAACTTTTCCCTCCGTGGGCGGCTCCCTGGGGCGGGCGGGCGCGCCGGGCGCGGTACGCCGCTTGCTTTGCGGCGGCCCAGGGAGGATTCGGTGATTCGACGACTGCTGGGCGCGTGTATCGGGGTGGTGGTGGTGACGGCGTGGGCGTGCGGTGGCTCCTCGGGTGACACGGTGCCGACTCCGCCGCCGGGGGACGACATCGACAACCGCCCCGAGTTCGATGCGGGCACGGATGCCGGCACCGATGCGGGCACGGACGCGGATGCCGGCACGGACGCGGGCACCGACACGGATGCCGGCACGGACGCGGGCACGGACACGGATGCCGGCACGGATGCCGGCACCGACGGCGGGACGGATGCTGGCACCGACGGCGGCACCACGGACCCGCAGCCCACCGAGGGCCCGTGGCCCACGGACGCGGTGACGGACTACTCGGGCAGGTACGGCATCCGCCGGGTGCAGTCGGTGGGCGTGGACGCCGCGCACAACATCTGGGTGCTGGACGGCGCGAGCATCGGCGTGCTGCGCGCGGACACGAAGCAGCTCGTCTGGACGACGAAGCCCATCGGCCAGGCGCGGCTGGGCTTCGGCACGGACAAGCTGGCCACCGCCTCCAGCGTCATCTGCGGCGGCAAGGCCGGCGAGGCCTACGTGGGCTACGAGTCGTTCGACCTGGCGCCGGACGCGGAGTACCCCGACCTCCACACCAACTACATCGTCAGTCCCGGGCAGTGCTACTACCCGTACCAGAACGCGCCCGAGTGCTACTCGTACAGCGCGCGCCGGTTCCAGTACTACCTGCAGGGCGACGTCGACGTGGTGCGGCTCAACGGGGCCGGCAACGACGTGGAGCTGAAGGTCCACATCTCCGAGTCCGCGGGCAGCAGCCGCATCACCGGCAGCACGCCGCTCGGCATCCAGAACACCAACGACTACCACTACGACGAGGACCGCTCCGTCTTCTCCTGCGTCCGGGTGATGAAGGGCCCGTACGCGGGTGAAATCTACGTCGGCACCAACCATGGTGTGACGCGCATCCGCGACTACACGTACAACAGCCACCGTCACCCGGCCTGGTGGAAGCTGACCCGGAAGCCGGACGGGAATGTGAGCAAGTCGCAGCGCGCGGGCTACACGTACGGGCTGGGCATCTCCCAGGACGGCCACCTGCTCATCGCCAACGACTGGAAGGTGGGCATCATCCCGCCCAACGCCGGGCTGAAGTGGTGGGACGCGGAGGGCCGCAAGGACGACATGCCCGCGAACGAGGACCCGGCCATCTACGCCCTCAACATCTTCGTGGACCCGGTCAACCCCGGCCCCGACGACGAGCGCTACGACGATGCGCCCAAGAACCGGTGGCGCGGCTTCCAGCAGACGAAGGACGGCCTCTACTACGTGGGCAGCCTGGGCGATGGCCTCTGGCAGATGAAGACGAAGGTCGTCACGCCCAGCCCGCTGAAGCTCCGCGACGAGGCGTACGCGCCCATCGAGGGCCTGGGCACCCGGAACATCGCCTCCTTGGCTGCCTCCGAGGACGGCTCGCTCTTCATCGGCACCGAGGACAACGGCCTGTGGCGCCTGAAGCCGGACAAGACGCTGGAGAAGGTCCAGGGCGTGCGCGGCTCGAACATCTCGCAGCTCGTCTATGACCCGACGGTGACTCCCGGGGCGCTGTACGTCCTCTCCGACGGCCGGCTGTACGTGCTGCGCGGGTACTGAGCCGCACGGACACCTCGAGCAGTCCTCGGGAGGGGCGACCACTCGCGGGTGGCGCCCCTCTCGGGCGTTTCCGGGGCGGCTACCGCGCGGCGCGCACCTTCATGGGCGGCTGGGGCTGGGTGGGCAGCCGGAGGATGAAGGTGGAGCCCTGCCCCTGCGCCGAGCGCACGGTGATGCTGCCGCCCATGGCCTCGACGATTTGCCGGGTGATGTAGAGCCCCAGGCCCAGCCCGCCGTAGTGGCGCTCGGAGACGGCGCGCTCGAACTTGCCGAACAGGCGCGCCATGCCGTCCTCGGAGATGCCGATGCCGTGGTCCTTCACGGCGAGCACCGCCGTGTGGCCCTCGCCCGCCAGGGACACCTCCACCGGCCGGCCCGCGCCATACTTGGCCGCGTTGGACAGCAGGTTGACGAGCACCTGCTCCACGCGCAGCGGGTCCCACGAGCCCAGCAGCGGCCCGTCCACGTGGAGCGACAGCGTGCTGCCCGCGCGGCTGAACTCCTCGGCGAAGGCGTCCGCCATCTGCCGCACCAGCTGGGCCAGGTCCAGCTCGCGCGGCTCCAGGCTCAGCTTGCCCGCGGCCAGCCGCGACACGTCCAGCAGCGTGTTCACCAGGCTGCCCAGCCGCGACAGCTGCCGCTCCAGCACCTGCGTGCGGGGGGCCATCTGCGCGGACAGCTCCGGCTGCGCGGTGCTCGCCTGGCGCTGCAACAGCTGCAGGTGCAGCCGCATGCTGGTGAGGGGCGTGCGCAGCTCGTGCGCGGCCACGCTGAGGAACTCGTCGCGCGCGCGCACGGCCTCCTGCGTCTCGCGCAGCGCCTGCTCGCGCACGGCCCGCTCGCGCGCGGCGCCGGCGTCGCGCTGCGCCTCCACGCGGCGGCGCTCCGTCATGTCCTCCACGTAGATGCTCGCGGCGACCACGACGCCGTCGCGGCGCACCGGGTGGTAGCTGGCGCGGTACACGCGGGTGCGCTCCACGCCGCCCCCGTGGTCTCTGTGGATGATTTCCACACCCTCCAGGGGCTCGCCCGTCTCCAGCACGCGGCGGACGCGGCGCAGCACGTCGGCGCCGGCGGGGTCGCCCCGCAGCACCTCCGCCATGGGGCGGCCGAGGTGGGCCTCGCGGGGCAGGCCGTTCATGGCGGCCATGGCCTCGCTGACCTCCACGTAGCGCAGCTCGGGGTCGATGATGGCCATGCCCAGCGGCACGGTGGACATGAGCTCGGCGAGCGTCACGGGACGCAGGTCCTCGAGGGGACGCTGGCGTCCGCCTCCTCCTCCTCCAACTGGCGTAGTCACGTCCGGTCCCATGTCCTGGGCCGACCCGATCCTCGGGGTCATCGTCCCCGCGTGTGTAGCAACCCCGCCCGATGCCGTCACCGCGCGCCCCCCGGCCGTGTGTCCAATGGTGGAAGGATGCCCGAGTCCGGGCAGGAATCTTCCTGAAATCGCGGGCGTTTCCACGTCACCCCAACCGCCGGCCGCATGGAGGGCAGGCGTACGTGGGGCACCTGCTTCAACCCACCCCCGTCGGCTCCGTAGAATGGAGCCCCTCATGCAGCCCCCGGCACGGAGGAACCGAACCGAATGCGCCTGAGACGCCTCGCCCGCCGCACCTCTTCCCTCGCCTCCTCGGCCGCTCCCACCTGGCGGGAGCCTCGCAACGGAGGACGGAACGAGCTGGTGGCCCGGAGTGGAGCGGATCCGTTCCGCGAGGAGCGGAGGCTGCGCTGGAGGGACCACTTCTCCCTCTCGGAGAACGTCCTCTTCGTGCCGCACATGCATGCCGAGCACGACGGGCTGCGCATCGCCCAGCTCTCCGACGTGCACGTGGGGCAGGCGACCTCGGCCATCCGCATCCGCCGCGCGGTGGAGGCCGTCAACGAGGGGCAGCCGGACCTGGTCTTCCTCACGGGCGACTACGTGACGCACAGCCCCAAGCCGCTGCCGCGCGTGCGCGAGCTGCTGGCGGGGTTGCAGGGGCCCGTCTTCGTGGTGCTGGGCAACCATGACCACTGGGTGAACGGGCCCTACATCCGCGAGGGCTTCGAGCGGCTGGGCTACACGGTGCTGCAGAACGAGCACCGTCAGGTGCACGTGAAGGGCGCGCCGGTGACGGTGCTGGGCATCGACGACGGACGCACCGGCCGGGACGACGTGGAGACGACCTTCCGCGGCGCGCCCGAGGGCGGCACGCGGCTGGTGCTGACGCACGCGCCGCCGACGGTGGAGAAGCTGCCGGCGCACGCCGGGCTGGTGCAGTTCTCCGGGCACACGCACGGCGGCCAGTTCGTGGTGCGCGGCCTTACAGAGGCCATCTTCCGCCGCGCGGGCCAGCCGTACATCAGCGGCCACTACCGCGTGAATGGCAACCAGCTCTACGTGAATCGCGGGCTGGGCTTCGGCTTCGGCGGGCCGTACCTGCGCCGGGGCGCCGAGCCCGAGGTGGCCTTCTTCACGCTGCGCAGCGAAGCGGCCGCCGTCGCGAGCTGAGCCGGGCCCTTCTCGGAGCCGGGGAGGTTGGTGTACGCGCCTCCCTGCCACCTGCCTGTCCAGTTCCCCGCGCTGCCAGCAAGCAGGCCGCCGTTGCCGGTCAGGATTCCTCGTCGGGGAGGAGCGTGCGCAACAGCTCGTCGTCGGGGCCGAGCGGACGCCAGCCGGGCGGCGGCGGCGTGGAGCGGAGCGCTGCCATGACCTGATCGGCGCTCTCCTGATAGGACTCGGGTATATCGCCGGACCAGCAGCCGAGCGCCTTGGCGACCTGGAAACGAGCCTTGTCGTCCATGATAGCGGGCCAGCCGCTCGGGAGGTTCTCGGACAGCTCGCGCACGAGCACATCGCGAACAAAGCGTGTGACCTGCTTGCGCCGCTCCGCTTCGATGAGCAACCCGCTCAACACCTGCACGCCCGCGACATCATCCTTGCCTAGCTCCTCAGCCAGCAGATTTAGCGAGACGGCGGGGCGCGCATCGGCAAATGCGGTGAGCGACGTGTACCCTCGCTCGCGGACCCGCTCGTACAACCGGACCCTCCAATCTCCCTGCCAGGAACGTCCGTCGGTCATCGTCCTCTCCAGGCAGTAAAGTTCATCGGGATGTCGTAGCGCTTCATACGGTCCGCAACGATGTTCAGGACGTCGTTCCGCGTCAACATCCGGCCAGCCTCTCTCTCGGCATTGCTCAGCACGCGCATGAGCATCCGGTTCCATTCGTTGGGCCACATGCGTCCCAGACGCCAGTCACCCCCACCATGAATCGCCTGATGGTGCGCCAGCTCCAACCTGACGCAGAACTTGTCGATGTCCATGTCTCCGGTAAAGCCGCGCTTTTCGAACCACTCGCGGTGCTCGCGCGGCAGAACGTGGTGCTGCGGATGCTCGGACATGCCCGCCCCAGCTCTGCCTGTTTCGTGCATGCCGCGAACCTCGGGCCCGTCGCCCAGAGCATCACGCACGCCTTGCGGCAAGTCCCCGTGCGCCTGCGCCATCAGCACCTGGCCACCGTGGATGCGGACGGCGGCACTGACGACGGGCATCGAGATGACACCCGCCTTCACGAGCCGGCGAATCATCTCCACCCACCCGGCGGAGACGACAATCCGCGAGCCCGCCATCACTCCGCCAGAGCCCATGACCAGGCCCACGCCGACGGTGGCGGGAGCTGCTGGCGGCAACCGGGGCAGCGACATCCTCAGCGTCGAGACCAGGGTGAGCATCTCCACGAGCTGCATCGCCGCCATGAGCTTGCCTCTCTTCTCCATGGCCGTGCGTGCGCCGTCACGGATGGAGCCGAACTCGCGGGTGAGCTGGCCCATCAACCCGGGCATCGCGGTGGCCGCTGCCTCGACCCTCTCCGGGTCTTGTGACGCGAGCGCCACCAGGGCGGGCTCCATCAGCCGCTGCACGCGGCTCATGTCCATGACCAGCGTCTCGACGCTGTAGGCGGGGCACTCTCGGAGCACGACGTCAGTGAGCTGGAGGAAGTCGAGCCATGCGGCCAGCAGCATGCCGCCGAACATGGCCGCCTGGAGCCGGGGGCCCGTCATCCGAAGGATGCCCAGCTCCATGTCTGGGTCAGCGACTCCCGAGGCCGCCTCGGCCACCGTGGTGGCGCTGCCGAGCGCGCCATGAAGCCAGGGCAGTTGGTGGGTGCCATGGTCGAGGTAGCGGGTGAAGGCACCGTTGACTCCGCTCAAGCCCCGATTGCCCAGGCCCGGTGGGCGGGCCGCCAGCTTGGAGAGCGCGTCGGCGACGCTGCCCGTGGAGTCCTCCACGTCGTCAACGACATCAAGGACCGCTTGCCGGGCCAGTGCGGCGCGCCGACTCCCACCCCCAGCAGCTCCTGCCTCCGTCGTATCGTCGCGTGGCCCCTGGCGACGCAACAGCCGTTCCCGAACCGCGGACCGTTCGATGGAAGACGGCGAGGAGCCCCTGACGCCGGACGCTCATCGCGAGGGGGGCGCGTCAACGCAGGCCCCTTGGCACTGCGCGGCATGCCACTCAGGTCTCCCCCCTGGCCGGACGCTGGCGTCAGCGAAGCGCATCCCGCCATCAGCAGGGACACCCCCAGCAGCAGGGCACGACTTCGCTTCGTTCGCATACACGTCTCCTGAATGCCCTCCAGCCGGGGGAGAGAACGACACACGTCGGACGTCCAGCTCGGCAGCGCCGGGCCGGTGGTAACCCAGCAGGGTGATGAAAAGGAATGGCCTCCGACGTCGGGCCGTCGGCCGGTGCCACCGGCCGACGATGCCTGGTTGACTGAAGAAGGCTGCGCCGGAATCGGTTGTGTGAGGCTCCGCGAGCCCGGCTGCTATCTTCCGCGCGCCATGGCTCAGCCCCTTTTCTCCACGGTCTCCAGCGAACTCGACTTCCCCGCCGACGAGCGCCGCATCCTGGCCTTCTGGAAGGAGCGCCGCATCTTCGAGCGCACGCTCGAGGGCCGCGAGGCCGCCCCCAGCTTCGTCTTCTACGAGGGGCCGCCCACGGCCAACGGCCTGCCCCACAACGGCCACGTCCTCACCCGTGTCATCAAGGACCTGTTCCCCCGCTACCAGACGATGCGCGGCCGCTACGTCCCCCGGAAGGCCGGCTGGGACACCCACGGCCTGCCCGTGGAGGTGGAGGTCGAAAAGGAGCTGCGCATCCATGGCAAGGCGGAAATCGAGCGCTACGGCGTGGAGCCCTTCACCGAGCGCTGCATCGAGTCCGTTTTCCGGTACACCGCCGAGTGGGAGCGACTCACCGAGCGCATCGGCTTCTGGGTGGACCTGAAGACGGCCTATGTCACCTACCACCGCGGCTTCGTGGAGAGCGTGTGGTGGGCGCTGGCCGAGCTGTACCGCAAGGGCCTGCTCTATCAGGGCCACAAGGTGGTGTGGTGGTGGCCGCAGGGCGGCACCGCGCTGAGCGCCGCCGAGGTGGGCCTCGGCTACAAGACGGTAGACGACCCGAGCGTCTACGTCGCCTTCCCGCTGCGGGACGCGCCGGACACCGCGCTGCTCATCTGGACCACCACGCCCTGGACGCTGCCGTCCAACATGTACGCGGCCGTCAACCCGTCCGTGGACTACGTCACCGTGGACGCGGGAGACCGCAAGCTCATCATCGCCGCCGCGCTGCGCGAGGAGCTGGCGAAGAAGCTCAAGAAGGACCTGCCCGTGTTGGCCAGGCAGCCGGGCAGCGCGCTGGTGGGCAGGCGCTACACCCCGCCCTTCGACCTCTACTTCCGCAGCGCCGGGGACGTGGAGCTGCCGCTCAAGGATGGCGGCACCGAGGCGATGGCGTGGCGCGTGGTCGGCGCGGACTACGTCACGCTCGACAGCGGCACGGGCATCGTCCACACCGCGCCGGCCTTCGGCGAGGACGACTATGAGACCTTCCGCCGGGACAGGCCGCGCTTCGCCAACCCGGACGCGCTGGAGATTCTCTGCGCGGTGAAGCCGGACGGCACCTTCGTCGACGAGGTGCCCCTGGTGGCCGGCCGCTTCGTGAAGGACGCGGACAAGGACCTCCAGCGCAACCTCAAGGAGCGCGGGCTGCTGCTGCTCGCCGAGCAGTACAAGCATGAGTACCCCTTCTGCTGGCGCGCGGACAACGACCCGCTCATCCAGTACGCCCGGCCCGCCTGGTACATCCGCACCACCTCGGTCATCGACCAGGCCATCGCCAACAACCGCGCCGTCAACTGGGTGCCCGAGCACATCCAGGAAGGCCGCTTCGGCGACTTCCTCGCCAACAACGTGGACTGGGCCCTCTCGCGCGAGCGCTACTGGGGCACGGCGCTCCCGCTGTGGGTGCACTCGGAGACGGGGGAGGTGGAGGCCGTCCCCTCCCTCCAGGCCCTGCGCGAGAAGCCAGGCAACAACCTGGCCGCGGTGGAGGCGGAGCTGCGCGCCTTCCTCGCCGGCAAGCCGCACGAGGCCAACGCCGAGCACCTCATCGTCCACAAGCCGTGGATTGACAAGGTGACGTACCAGAAGCCCGGCGCCTCGGGACGCTTCCAGCGCGTGCCCGAGGTGGTGGACGTGTGGTTCGACTCGGGCTGCATGCCCTTCGCGCAGTGGGGCTTCCCGCACGCGCCGGGCTCACGAGAGGTCTTCAACCGCACCTTCCCCGCGGACTTCATCTCCGAGGCCATCGACCAGACGCGTGGCTGGTTCTACTCGCTGCTGATGGTGAGCACGCTCGTCTTCGACGAGGAGACGCAGCAGCGCATGGGCCTTGCCCCCTCGCGCGGCTGGCCGCACCCGTACAAGAACTGCATCGTGCTCGGCCACGTCTCGGACAAGGACGGCAAGAAGGAGTCCAAGTCCAAGGGCAACTACACCCCGCCGGAGATCATCCTCGACGAGGTGCGCATGGACTTCGCGGTGCTGACCGCCGCGGAGGCCGGCATGCCCGGAGAGGCCGGCGTGGCGCTCATCGCCCGCGAGGACCTGGAGGGCCTGGACCTGCAGGAGGGCGCCCGGGTGCAGCTCTTCCGCCCGGACCGGCCGGACACCGTCGTCACCGTCACGCTGAAGGTGCACAAGAAGCTCAAGCGCCGGGTGGCCCTGCTCGCCCCCGACGCGCTGCACGCGCTCGGCGTGGCGCCTTCCCCGCGTGGGGCGGACGTCATGCCGGTGGAGGTGCCCCGGCTGGCGCCTGGCGAGCGCGTGGTGTTGAGGGACCCGACCACCCGCGCTCCCGGCGCGGACGCGTTCCGCTGGTTCTTCTTCGCGGCGAGCCCCTCCTGGTCCAACACGCGCCACTCGCTGGCCAACGTGCGGCTCTTGCAGAAGGACTTCCAGGTCAAGCTGCGCAACGTCTACTCGTTCTTCACCATCTACGCGAACCTCGACGGCTTCAACCCGGCCGCGGGCAACGCGGACGCCTCGGAGGCGCCGTGGAAGGCCGTGCGGCACAGCCAGGGCTGGCGCGAGGTGAAGGAGCGGTCGGTGCTGGACCGATGGATGCTCTCGGAGGTGCAGTTCACCGTCCGCGAGGTGTCCAGGGCGCTGGACGCCTACCAGGTCCATGACGCCGCCCAGCGGCTGGTGGCGCTCGTGGACGCGCTCTCCAACTGGTACGTGCGCCGGGGGCGTCCACGCTACTGGGCACCCGGCTTCGAGCAGGACAAGCAGGACGCGTACTTCACGCTGTACGAGGCGCTCACCACCCTCGCCGCGCTGTCCGCGCCCTTCATCCCCTTCTTCGCGGACGAGCTGTGGGGCAACCTGGTGCGCAACCCGTGGCCGGAGTCCCAGCCGGAGAGCGTGCACCTCGCGAGCTTCCCGGAGGTGGACGCGAGCCTCATGGACGAGGGGCTCGCGGCGGAGATGGGCGCGGTGCGCGAGCTGGTGTCGCTGGGCCTGAAGGTACGCACGGACAACAAGCTCAAGGTGCGCCAGCCGCTGTCGCGCGCGGACGTCATCCTCGCGCGCAAGGAGCTGACGGAGCGCGTGGCGGTGTACCGCGAGCTCATCACGGACGAGCTGAACGTCCACGAGGTCCGGTTCCTGGAGCCGGGCAGCCAGGAAGCGGACGTGGTGCGCTACCGCGTGCGGCCCCAGCTGCGCGCGGTGGGCAGCCGGCTCGGGCCCAGGCTGGCGCCGGTGCGCAAGGCGTTCGACTCGGCGGACGGCCGCGCGCTTCACGGAGAGCTGCTCCGGACGGGCCGGGTGGCCATGAACGTGGGCGGCGAGGACCTGGTGTTCCCGGCGGAGGAGCTGGAGACGCTGGTGGAGGCCACGCCCGGCCATGCGGCGGCGGGCGCGGGCGTGGGCGTGGTGGTGCTGCACACCGAGCTGACGGAGGCGCTGGTGGACGAGGGCCTCGTGCGCGAGCTGCTGGCGAGGGTGCAGGGCGCGCGCAAGGACCTGGAGCTGGGCTACGCGGACCGCATCCGGCTGTGGGTGGACGGCGACGCCCGGGTGAAGCGCGTGACGGACGAGGCCCGCGCGCTCATCTCCCGCGAGACGCTGGCCGCGGAAATCCACGTCGGCCCCGACGGCCTCACCGGTAGCGAGGAGGAGGTCAGCCTCAACGGCCTGCCCGCGCGCCTCCGCGTGGAGCGGGTGGCATAGAAAGGAAGCCTGCGGCCATGCCACGCTCGATGCCCGAGGCGACTACGACATCTGCCCTATCTGCTTCTGGGAGGATGACGGCCAGGACAGCGATGATGCGGACACGTACCGTGGAGGGCCCAACCGCGTGAGCCTCAGTGAGGCACGGCTCAACTTCCTGACCTTCGGAGCCGCGGAGCACAAGGACCTTCCGCATGTCCGGGCTCCGGGCATCGGAGACCTGCGCCCGCGGGTCTTCGTCATCGAGGATGGAAGGGCCGTGGAGCGCACGTCACTTCGACCTGCTCCGCGGAGGTGACCTCGGTGAGCTGGCCCGGCGTTCCCGTAGCCCGGAACCGCCGGCTACGTCGCGAACCGCTTCCGGTAGTCCCTCGGCGAGACGGAGAGATTGCGCTGGAAGGTCACCCGCATTCGTTCCTCGTTCCCGAAGCCGCACATCCGGGCAACCTGGTCGACGTTGCGCTTCGACTCCTCCAGCAACCGCTTCGCCGCCTCCAGCCGCAGGACTTCAACAGCCTTCGCCGGGGTGCGACCGGTCTTCTGCTTGTAGACGCGCGCGAAGTTGCGCGGGCTCATCCGGGCCTTCTCGGCCAGCGTCTCGACGGTGAGGTCGTCGCGGCCCAGGTTGTTCGCGAGCCACAGGTGCAGCTCATCGAAGGTGGTGCTGTCCTGGGTCTGCGACCGCAGCAACTCGCTGAACTGCGACTGCCCGCCCGGCCGCTTCAGGAAGACGACCAGCTCCCTCGCCACCTTCATGGCGATGTCATGTCCATGGTCCGCCTCCACCAGTGCCAGGCACAGGTCGAGGCCCGCACTGACGCCCGCGGAGGTCCACACCGGGCCTTCACGGACGAAGAGCGCGTCACGGTCCAGCTTGATGGAGGGGAAGCGCTCGCTCAGCAGGTCGCACATGGCCCAATGCGTTGCCGCGCGCCTGCCGTGAAGCAGTCCGGCCTGTGCCAGCAAGAAGGTGCCGCTGCAGACAGAGGCGGTGCGGCGAGCCGACTTCGCCTTCCGCCGCAGCCATTCAGTCAGCGGCTCCAACCGGGCCAGCACGTGCTCGATGTCCGGCGAGCCAGGGATGATGAGGGTGTCGACCTTGACGCCCTTGAACGCGGCGAGCGGCACCGTCTGCAACGCGACGCCTTCCGCCGTCTGCACCAGCCCGCCGTCCAGGCTCACGGTGTGGCGGACGTATCCCGGCACTCCGCGCTCCGCCAGGGCCTTCGACGCGGCCCAGAACACCGTCTGGGGACCTGTCAGGTCCAGCAACCCCATGTCCGGAAAGGCCACGAAGAGCACGGTGCGCGGCCCGCCGGAACCTGGCAGAAAATCAGGGTTGGATGTCATGGCTGCCAGAACCTTTCCTCCGTACGTTCCCCCCGTCAATGGAAAGGCACTCATGAAAATCGTGGTCATCGGGGGCACCGGCCTCATCGGAACGAAGGTGGCGAAGAGGCTTCGCGGGCAGGGCCACGAGGTGGTGGCGGCGGCGCCCAGCTCGGGCGTCAACGCCCTCACGGGCGAGGGCCTGGCGGAGGCGCTCGCGGGCGCGCAGGTGGTCGTGGACGTGGCGAACTCGCCGTCCTTCGAGGACAAGGCCGTGCTGGAGTTCTTCGAGACCTCGGGGCGCAATCTCCTCGCGGCGGAGGAGAAGGCCGGCGTGAAGCACCACGTCGCGCTGTCGGTGGTCGGCACCGAGCGGCTGCTGGGCAGCGGCTACTTCCGCGGCAAGATGGCGCAGGAGAAGCTGATTACCGCCGGAAGAGTCCCGTACACCCTCGTGCGCTCGACGCAGTTCTTCGAGTTCATGGGCGGCATCGCGCAGGCGGGAACGGAAGGCGAGGCGGTGCGCCTGTCCACGGCGCTCATGCAGCCCATCGCTTCGGACGACGTGGCGGACGCGGTGGCCGACGTGGCGCTGGGCGCGCCCGTCAACGGCATCGTCGAAGTGGCCGGGCCGGAGCGTGTGCGCCTCGTCGACGTGGTCCAGCGCTTCATGGCCGCGAAGCAGGACGGGCGCCAGGTCATCGCCGACGCACGCGCGCGCTACTTTGGCGTGGAGCTGGACGACACCTCGCTCACGCCGGGCGCCACACCGCGTGTCGGGCCGACGCGGTTCGAGGAGTGGCTCCGCCGCCCCGCGCCGTAGCCCTGCCTCGGGGTCAGAAGAAGCGGATGATGTCGAGGTACCGCGACGCCGAGCCCGCCGGGTTGAAGGCCGTGAGCGTGTACCGCCCCGACGGCACCGAGGTCAGGTTGGACAGGGACAGGATGGCGCTGGAGGGATTCGGCACCACGAGCGACAGGCCAATCTGCGGCGACGACACGGAGTAGCCCGAGACGCTCGTCGGCAGGTTGTCTCCACCGACGATGAGCTGCCGCGTCGGACCGCTGTTGTCCGGGTAGATGAGGCTCGGGTCGAGGTAGTTGATGTTGGGCGGCCTGGGGGCCGTCACGATGTAGACGGGCACCGACGTGCTCCCGGACTGGTTGGAGACCCGCAGCAGGTACTGCCCCGGCGGCACGTTGGACGCGACGTAGAAGGGCACGCTCACGGAGGTGGAGCTGCCCGACGGGAAGCCCGTCCCCGTGCCCAGCAGCGGCTGTCCGTACACGTTGGTGAGCGTGTAACCGAAGGACAGCGGCAGGTTCATGCCCCGGAGGGTGACGACCGTCGTCCCTGCGGAGAGCGTGCCGGGGTTGATGGAGCTGACGCTCGGCGCGCCGACGGCCCAGACAGCCTGGGCATCGGGCATGTGCCGCTGCGCCGCGGAGACCTCACCCTCCGGCAGCTCCATCCACGGTCCGAGCCCCCGCGCCACCTCGCTGTTGTCCGCGTGCACGCCCACGACCTGGACGCGCGCCTTCCCGGAGGCCGCCGCCGCTGTCATCCACTCATGCACGCCCGCCGGCAGGCCCTGCGCCAACTGCAGCACGCGGCCATTCTCGAGGACCAGGTTGACGTCATAGGCGGAGAGCCCGTCGCCCGCTCCGTTGCTGTCCCAACGCACCCACATGGCCTTGCCGGGTGCCCCTGCCAGCTCGAGTTCCTTCACCGAAACCTGGAGCTCCTTCTTCTGATGATTCGCTTCCACGTGTGCCTCGCATCCACGGACCTGGGACATCCAGGTCTCTCTCATGGAGCTACGCGACGGCACCGGGCATGGATGCGGGTCGTGGACTTCCTCCGAGCGGGCCCTGCAAGGCGACCGTGCGGTCTACCTCAGTGCCGCAGCGGCATGCCCAGGCGTCCACCGCCGAGCCCCTCTTCGCGCTTGCGGCCACGGAGGCTGAAGGGCCCTGAACCGAAATAGACGATGAACAGGGCGCCTCCCGCCATGGAGAGGTTCTTCATGAAGTGGATGAGCTGGTTCTGCGCCTGCACCGGGTCGGTGACGAGCCAGAACTTGTGGACCATGAAGGCCGCGGCCACCAGGAAGACGGCGATGGCCGCCGCGCCCAGGCGGGCGAACACGCCCAGCAGCACGAACAGGCCGCCCAGCACCAGCGCCACGCCGGACGCCAGCACCGCCAGGCGCGGCTCCGGCACGCCCGAGGACTGCGCGTAGGCCGTGAGCGCCTGCAGCTGGAAGAAGTGGTTCAAGCCACTGGTGATGAAGATGGCCGAGAAGAGCAGCCGGCCCAGCGGCGCAAGCACGCCCATGACGTCCTCCCTGTGTCCCGCCTCCCACCCCCTCAACGCCAGCGGGCAGAAGTCATTCACAAGGTGGCCATTGATTCCGGCGGGACAGCGGGCGCCCGCCTGCTCGTCCGCTCTACGACTCTGGGGCACTCTCCCCGTCCGCTTGTCCCCGCTGCGACAACTCGCCACACGCACCCCCTGCCCTCCCGCGCCTATGTTGCCCGGCGCCGTGAGAATGCCCCCCGCCGCCCCCTTCCTCCTCGCCAGCCTGCTGCTGCTGGTGCCTGGCCCGGACGCCCGGGCCTGTGCCACCTGCGCCTGCGGCGACCCGACGCTCACCTCCATGGGCACCGAGCAGCCGTTCTCCGGACGCCTTCGCCTGTCCACCATGCTGCGCGCCTGGGGCCAGACGGTGGGGCGCGACAACGAGAACGCGCTGCGCCTGCGCGAGGCGCGCATGGACGTGGCCGCCGCGTACGCGCCGGTGCCATGGCTCTTCCTCGCGGCCACCCTGCCCCTGCAGGCCCGCGAGGTGCGCGATGTGAGCCTCGCCCGCGAGCGCGGCTGGGGCGTGGGCGACGTGGAGCTCAGCGCCAAGGCCTTCATCTACCAGGACAAGGACTTCTCCCCGGACCACCTCTTCAGTGTGCTGGCCGGCGTGAAGCTGCCCACCGCGCCGGTGCTGCGCGCGGCGGACGGGACGGAGCTGGACCTGGACACGCAGCTCGGCAGTGGCTCGGTGGACCCGCTGGCGGGTGTGGCGTACCAGCACTTCCGGGGCTCGTGGTCCTTCCTCGCCAGCGCCACCGGCTTCTTGCCCACGCGCGGCATCCTCGGCTTCCGCGCGGGCGCGTCCGTGCGCACCACGCTCGCGGCGCAGTACCAGCCCGCGCCCCGCTGGGCCGTGCGCCTGGGACTGGATGGGCGCATCGAGGCCGCGAGCGACATCGATGGCGAGAAGGAGGAGAACGGCGGCGGCGTCATCGGCTACGCGTCGCCCGACGTCCTCTTCAGCCCTGCAACGGACATCGTCCTCGCGGCCGGCGTGCGAGTGCCCTTCTTCAACCGGCTGCGTGGCCGCGTGGCCCCCACTCCCATCGCGATGATGTCCGTCGCGTACGACCTCTGAGCGCATGCGTTCCCCCCTGAAGTCCCGCGCCCTGCCCGCCACCCTCCTCTGTCTCGCCGCCTGCGCGGGTGGCGAGCGCGTGGAGGGACTGGAGCTCACCCTCGGGCTGACCACCGTGCGCGCCCGCCCCGCCGTGGAGGCGGCCGGCCCGCGCACCCTCGTCAACGACCAGGGCACCCGCGCGTCCCTCACCCGCGCGCTCTTCACGCTGGGCAGCGTGGAGCTGATGCCCTGCGAGGAGGCCGGCTGGCGACGCCTGCTGCGAGGGCTGTCGCCCGTGAGCACCGCCTGGGCGCACTCGGTGTCGAGCCCCCGGCGCCTGGGCACGCCCCACGTCGTCGGCCTGGAGCGCGAGGACGGGGAAGTCACCGCCCTGGGCACGCTGCGCCCGCCGCCGGGCCGCTACTGCCGCGCGCGCCTCACCTTCCAGCCAGCGGACGCCGACGCGGAGGGCCTCTCCGCCGCCTCCGCGGGTCCGGAGCCCATGGACATGGTGGGCCGCAGCCTGCACCTGCGCGGCACCCTGTCCCTGCCCGACAGCGGGGAGTCCCAGCCCTTCGACGTGAGCGTCGGCGGGCAGACCTCGGTGGACGTGGTGCTGGACGGGCTGACGCTGTCGGAGGAGCAGCCGAAGGCAGCGCTCGTCTTCACGCTCGCCTGGGACGTGTGGCTGGATGGCGTGAGTCACCTGACGCCGCCCGCGCGTGTCGACCTGCTGGGCAACGTGGCCCGCTCCGCTTCGCACCAGGCCCCGACCGTGCCATGAAGTCCGAAGTCCCGACTCCTCCCGGGCCCTGATGGCCCACCGCCGTGCCATGACGCCCGACGCCCCGCCTCCCGAGCCCACCTCTCGCGCGCGCATCAACCTGGAGTGGCTGCTGCGCCTGCGCTGGGGCCTGCTGCTGGGGCAGGCGCTGGTCATCGCGGTGGCGGCGTACGGGCTGGAGCTGGCGCTGCCGATGCCGGTGCTGGCGGCGCTGCTGGGGCTGGAGGCGCTCACCAACCTGTCCGTGCGCGCGTGGCTGCACCGGGCGCGGCGGGTGACGGAGGGCACCATCGGCAAGCTGATGCTGTGGGACACGCTGGTGCTCACCGGCCTGCTGGCCCTCAGTGGAGGCACGCACAACCCCTTCACCACGCTGTACCTGGTGAATGTGGCGCTGGGCACGGTGCTGCTGCCCGCGCGGTGGACGTGGGGGCTGCTGGGCTTCACGCTGGCGGCGTTCGGCTCGCTCTTCGTGATTCAGGACGTGGAGCTGCCGCTGGAGCTGTCGCGGCCGGACCATGCGGAGCTGATGCGGCTGCACATCAACGGCATGTGGGTGGCCTTCGCGGTGGCGGCGGGCTTCATCGTCTACTTCGTCCAGCGCGTCACGCGGGCCCTGGGCGCGCGGGAGCAGGAGCTGGCCCAGGCGCGGACGCTGCACGCGCGCCGGGAGAAGGTGGCCTCGCTGGCGACGCTGGCCGCGGGCGCGGCGCACGAGCTGTCCACGCCGCTGTCCACCATCGCCGTGGTGGCGAAGGAGGTGGAGCGCGCGCTGGCTGCCTCGGGTACCTCGGAGAGCGTGCGCGAGGACCTGCGCCTCATCCGCCAGCAGGTGGACCGCTGCCGCGACGTGCTGGTGCAGATGTCCGCGGACGCGGGGCAGACCACGGGCGAGCCCTTCCATGCGATTGCGCTGGGGCGGCTGGTGGAGGACACGCTGGCGGAGCTGGCCGGCGCGGCGCGGGTGCGGGTGGAGGTGCCTGGTGAGCTGCGCGCCTGGCAGGTGCACGGCCCACCGCGCGCGCTGGCGCGGGTGCTGCGAGGGCTGGTGAAGAACGCGCTCCAGGCCACGCCGGAGCCGAAGTTCGTGGAGCTGCGCGTGCGTGCGGAGCGGGCCAGCGCGAGGCTGGAGGTGCGCGACGGCGGCGCGGGCATGGCGGCGGAGGTGCTGGCACGCGCGGGTGAGCCGTTCTTCACCACGAAGGCGCCGGGCGAGGGCATGGGCCTGGGCCTCTTCCTCGCGCGCACGCTGGCGGAGCAGCTCGGCGGCTCGCTGGAGCTGCGCTCGACGCCGGGACAGGGCACCACCGCGAGCCTCGCGCTGCCGGTGGGCGAGCCCCGGGGCGCGGAGGCGGCGTCATGAGCACGGTGGGACAGCGGCGGGGAAGACGCGCCACGCGCGTGCTGCCGCTTCTCGCGGAGGTGGCGCAATGAGCGCCCCGGGCCCCACGGGGGCACACCACCCCAGCCTGCTGCTCGTGGATGACGACGCCACCCTGCGCGAGCGGCTGGCCCGGGCCTTCCGAGAGCGCGGCTGGGACGTCACCACCGCCGGCGACTACGACGCGGCCCTCGCCGCCGCGCGCCGCGAGTCGCCGGAGTACGCCGTGGTGGACCTGCGCATGCCGGGCCGCAGCGGCCTGGAGCTGCTGAGAGACTTGCTCGCCGTGGACGCCTCCACGCGCATCGTCGTCCTCACCGGCTACGGCAGCATCGCCACCACGGTGGACGCCATCCGCCTGGGCGCGGTGAACTACCTGCCCAAGCCCGCGGACGTGGACGACCTGCTCGCGGCCTTCGCGCGCGTCTCCGGTGAGCCCTCCGTCGCGGTGCCGGAGAGCTTCGAGGCACCCTCCCTCGCCCGCGCGGAGTGGGAGCACATCAACCGGGTGCTAGCCGACTCCGGGGGCAACATCTCCGAGGCCGCGCGGAAGCTCGGCATCCACCGGCGCTCCCTGCAGCGCAAGCTCCAGAAGTACCCGCCTTCCCGCTGACGGCTCCTGGGGAGCGGGTATTTCGCGACTCTCTTCCGGGAGCGGGGCCTGCCCTCCTCCGGGATATGGTGTGTCCATGTCCACCGCACTCCAGCAGCGCTCCAGCACCGAGCTTGCTCGCGGCCGCTTCGGCCAGAGCCGCTTCATGATTCGCCGTCAGTTCTTCAAGCTGTTCGGCGGCGCGTTCCACATCTACGACGAGGCGGGCAACGTCGCCTTCTACTCGAAGATGAAGGCCTTCAAGCTGAAGGAGGACCTGCGCATCTACAGCGGCGAGGACATGAGCCAGGAGCTGCTCACCATCCAGGCGCGCAGCATCCTGGACCTGGGCGCCACGTACGACGTCACCGATGCCACCACGGGCGAGCGCGTGGGCGCGCTGCGCCGCAAGGGCCTGCGCTCCATCCTGCGCGACGAGTGGCTCGTGCTCGACGTGGGCGGGCAGGAGATTGGGAAGATTGAAGAGGACAGCATGGTGATGGCGCTGGTGCGGCGCCTGCTCACCAACCTCATTCCGCAGACCTTCAGCGGCACCATGGGCGGCGTGCCCGTGCTCACCTTCCGGCAGCGCTTCAACCCGTTCATCGCGAAGATTGACTTGGACTTCTCCGTGGACACGCAGGGCCGGCTGGACCGGCGCCTGGGCATCGCAGCCGCGGTGCTCCTGTGCGCGATTGAAGGCCGCCAGTCCGGCGGCTGAGCCACCCGGTGCTCCGGGGCTCACGCGAACGGTGAGCCCCTTCCCGCACCTGGGTGGACGTGCCCGGGAGGCTCGAGGCCAGCGCGCCCCAGGGCGGGCGCACGGCCCGCCGGGGCGACTACTGCCAGGGATTGGAGAAGCGCGGGTCCTGGGTGAAGGCCGTGTCCGTCAGGCTCTCCAGGAAGGCAATCAGGTCCGCGCGCTCGTCGGGGGTGAGGGTGAAGGGGCGCACCAGCGGGTCCTTGTTCGGATTCGCGCGCCCGTCACCAGCGAAGGGCCCCTCCGTCACGTTGCGCCCACCGGATGTGTAGTGGTCGATGACCGCCTCCAGCGTGGGAATGCTGCCGTCGTGCATGTACGGCGCCGTCAGCGCCACGTTGCGCAGCGGCGGCACGCGGAAGCGGCCCTGGTCCGTGGCCTTGTGGGTGAACTCGAAGAGGCCCGGGCTGTCCGGCGGGTAGGCGCCGTTGCCATCCACGTCGTACAGGCCGGTGTTGAAGAACTGCATGCCCGGCAGCCGCGAGTCCTTTGCCCGGAACGAGTTCGTCAGGTGCGGGCCGCTGTGGCAGTGGTAGCACTCCGCCCGCTCGCCGAAGAACAGCTCCATCCCCCGCTTCGCCGCGGGCGCCATGGCCGTGTTGTCCCCTTGCAGGTAGCGGTCATACGGCGAGCTGCCCGACAGCAGCGTGCGCTGGAAGGACGCCAGCGCCTTGACGATGGCGTCCTTGCCCACGGGCTCGGCCTCGTCGGGGAAGGCCGCACGGAAGAGCTCCGGGTAGCGCGTGTCGCTCCGCAGGCGCTGGAGCACCTCGTCCAGCCGGGGCGCCAGGCCCAGCTCCGTGGGCACCTCGTTGAACAGCGGCACCAGGGCCTGCGTCTCCAGCGTCTCCAGTTGGGGGTTGGCCCAGGTGTACGTGGACAGGTACGCCACGTTGGCCAGTCCCGGCGCGTTGCGCGGGACGTGGTCTCCCGTGGAGCCGACGGGCGTGGCCTTGCCGTCCGTGAAGGCGCGCTGCTGCTCGTGGCAGCTCGCGCAGGACAGCGTGCCGTTGCCGGACAGCCGCGAGTCGTAGAAGAGGTGGCGGCCCAGCTGCACCTTCTCCTCGGACATGGGGTTGTCCACGGGGACGAAGGGCTCCGGGAAGCCCGCCGGCAGCTTCCAGTCGTACGTGGGCCCGGGCGGCGGTGGGTGCGGCTCCTCACCGTCGCAGCCCACCGCCAGCAACGCGCCCAGCAGGGCACTCACCTTCCATGCACGAGACATCGCGGGTGGCTCCCTCAGTCCAGGTCGACGGGGTTGCTCCCCACGTGGCAGACGTTGCAGGCGCCCGACATGGAGGGGAACGGCATGTAGTTCACGGACGCCGTGGTGATGCTGGTCACCCGAGGGTAGAGCTGCTGCTGGAGCAGGGGCACGGCCTCCGTCGTGTAGAAGTTGCCGCTCGCGTCCGCGTCCAGCATCAGCACCAGGGTGCCCGCGCCATTGGGCGCCGTGGAGAGGGTAATCGTCGCGTCCGGGTTGGGCTGCCGCCGCGAGTTGACGGCGGTGCCGGCCACGGTGAAGCGCCCTGGCGCGGTACCGTTGGGCCCGTGGCACGCCATGCAGTTGCTGCCCGCCTCGTGGCTGGAGGCGCCGCGCTGGCTCTTCAGCGACACGGCGTCCAGCTCCGGCGCGCGCTGCACCGTGGGAGGAGTGGGGGCGCCGTCATCGTCGTCGGAGCCACAGGCGGTGGACAGGCTCGCGGCCAGCGCGAGCAGCAGCGCCATGCGCGTGGCGGCGGAGTGGAACGTGGGTCGAGACATGGTGGAGTCCCGGGCTCAGCGGACGCGGAAGAAGGTGGTGGGCAGCGCGCGGGGAGTGCCGTCCACGGCCAGGCCGAGCTGCTCGAAGAACGCCGGGCACTCCGGGTCCGCCGCGGAGGACATGCAGCCGGACAGCGAGTCCGTGGTGTTGTCGGCGACACGGTCCACGTCCAGCTTCGAGTAGAGGCCCGCCGCGTCCAGCACCACCTGGTTGCTGTCCGGGTTGAAGTCGCTCAGCACCACGGTGGCCTGGTTGTCGGAGGAGCAGGTGAAGCCCTCGGCCACGGTGCCCCTGCACCCGGCCGCGCCCAGGTGGAAGTAGAAGGAGTCATTGGTGCGCGTGCGCACGTCCAGGCGGATGAACTTGTAGCCGCCCTGCCAGCTCCACCACATACCGGGCGCATTGAGGGGCGCGGGCGCGGTGGCGCCGTCCAGGTGGTTCATGTCCGGGGGCAGACCCACCTTGAACTCCAGGCCCGTGTAGTCGTCATGCTCGGGCGCGGTGCCCACCACCTGCGTGCGCACCTGCGGGCTGCCGGTGTCACAGGTGCCGGTGCCGTCCTCGAAGTCCAGGAGCGCAATCGAGTCGCGCTGCCACGTGCCGTCCTGCTCCAGCTCCAGCGGGTGCCGCTCGCCATTGGCGCGCACCAGGGCGACGTCGCGGAGGTACACCTTGAAGTCGAGCAGCTCGATGACGCCGCGCGAGGTGCCGATATCGGTGTAGCTGGTGCCACAGGACAGGGACTGCTCACGGACCTGTGGGCTGAAGCGCACCGTGTACGTCTTCTCGCTCTCGCCACAGCCCTGCATGAGCAACAGGGCAGTCAGCAGACACCAGGGCGCGGACTTCAGGACTGCGTTCATCGAAGGACCTCCACGAGGGTGGGCGGGGGCCACCCTGACTGACGATACGGATGGGTAGCAGAGGAGGCCGGCCCGGCCGCTGCGGCAAGTTGTCGCGGCGCCCTGCCCGTCGTGCACCACACGGCGAGGCTCGCGCCTCCCACACGCGGCAGGACACACCCCTGGCTCTGGGGGCAGGAACGCGGCGGCCTTCCGGACATATCGCCGCCATGCCCCTCGGCCGCCTGCTCCAGGTGCGGCGCTCAGGACTTGAGCATGAGAGGCGACAGCTCATCGGACTGGAGCGACGACACGAAGGCACCAAAGTCGGCAGCCAGGAAGTAGGTGCTACTCGAACCTTCACGAGCGTGGGCGTCCCAGTAGAAAACGCCTCCCGCCTCCTCTCCAGCAACGGACAGACAGACCTTGTCTGCCCCTTCTGTCGTCGCGATTGGGAGGAATCCCGCGGGGATGCGCTCCCTGAAAACCTCGAGGTTCCAATCGAGGTTGCACGACACAACAGGGTCCTTCAGTCCAAAGAACACATGGATTCGACCCAACGGGTTTTCCTCCAGCCCGTTGAGCGCGAAGAGGTCCCGCTCAGGTCGTCCGCCATTGGTGGCCAGCAAGAAGGCCCGATAGGGGGCGGAGAGCGTGATGCCGTACCGCGCCTCGAACCCACGAAGCTCCTCCTCGTTGAGGAGGGGTCCACCCTCGGTTGTCTGCACGAGCTGAACCCTCATGGTTGTCCCGAGAAACCGCCGGTATGCCCCGTCCGGGCGTGAAGGTCGGTAGGAACGAGCTGCATGGTCGTCCGGTCCTGGTGGTGATGCCAGGTCATTCCCTTGGGTGTCTCTCGAAGACCGGCCGCCTTGTTCGCGGCGGCAAAATCCCCGGCCCTTGAACCAGTATAGGGAATCTTCACCTCGGCCTTGACGACTCCCGCGGCCCTGAAGTCGGGGTAGCCGTCGGCATCGAAGGGAACTCCGGTGACCGGGTGCTTCTCCCCGGCCAGGCGCGCATTCCGGATGGGAGCATCGGTTGAAGGCGCTCCTCTTGGAGAGGTCTCGGCGCCGCGCTCCTTCGACGCGGCTCCCGCACGCTGGGACCTTGCCTCGGACAGCCAGGCCAGCCGGGCCTTTGGTACATTGCCCCCGGCCTCGTAGAGGGCCGCTGCGGCAAGCTCTCCACCCTCCGCCACGAGCATGCCTGCGTCACGGCTCGACTGGATGTACCGCACCAATTCGCGGATGGCGTTGTCCCCCAGATGTCCCTCCAGCCGATCCACGACCGCCTTCAAGCTCTGCACGTCGAGCGCGAAGCTCTGGGGTCGCCGCACACTCCGCCCGGTGACAGCGGGCTCCGCCAGGTAGCGTGAGCTCCTGCCGCCTGCATACAGCGCCACCATCAGTGCCGCGGGCGCCAGCTCACGTGCCGCCTGCTCGAACCTTCCCCGCGCCAGCGAGGACACCCCTTGGCCCGTTCCGGCAATCAGGTGGTAGAAGCCCAGCGGCACACCCAAGGTCAGATGGTCGAAGGTCCCTAGAGCGCCGATCAGGTTAGGGCGAGGGAGCAGGCAAGGGACAGGGGATCGACGTCGGCCCAGAGAGTGCGCAGGTAGGTCCGAGGACACGGCAGGAGCGCACATGGACCGGTGGACGCCTGAGGT